>CAZNXI010000082.1:0-12388 GCA_964577005.1 uncultured Rheinheimera sp. | reverse complement strand
GACCTTTGGTTGTGCTGTTACATGGTTTAGCGGGTGATATTCATAGTCACTATATACAAGGCTTAATCGCTGCGTTAAAGCAATATGATCTCCCCTGTGTGTTGATGCACTTTCGGGGCTGTAATGGTCGCCCTAATAAATTGGCTAGAGCCTATCACAGTGGCGATACTGCAGATCTGCGGGAAGTTATCGCTATGCTGCAACAGCGCTATCCGCAAATGCCACTTTGTGCAGTAGGATTTTCTCTCGGTGCAAACGTTCTTGTAAAATATTGTGGCGAACAAGCACAGCATAACCCATTATCTGTTGCGGTGGCCGTATGCCCGCCTTTATCCTTAGCCGCTTGCGCCAAACGAATTAATCAAGGTAGCAGTAAGATCTATCAAACTTACCTGTTAAACCGTTTAAAAAAAGCCACACTGGCAAAACTGGCAGAGCATGCCGATTTTCCGCTACCACTGAGCGCAGCACAGATCCATGCTATGCGAAGCATTGAAGAGTTTGATGAACACTATACTGCACCGATCCACGGCTTTAGAAATGCTAAAGATTATTATCAACGGGCAAGCGGTATGGCGTACCTCAAGAATATCCACATTCCGACTTTAATAATTCACGCCAAAGACGATCCTTTTTTAAGCGATGAGGTGATTCCTAGTCCAGCCGATCTCAGCTCAGCTATCGAGTATCAACTGTGTCTAAACGGAGGCCATGTTGGCTTTGTCTGCGGTAAGCAGCCGTTCAAACCCGAGTTTTGGCTAAATCAGCGGATCCCCGCATTCATCTTAGATAAGCTCGCTAAATCTTTTGCCGTCAACACTGCTGGTCAATAAAACGTCAACTGCTCGTCATACGTTCGTCATCTTAACAGCTGAAGCTAACGCCTGTCTGAAACCATAACAGGACACGATTATGCTCAGCTGCCGCACCATTTTTATTTCAGATGTCCACCTTGGCTGCAAAGACTGTCAGGCAGATTATCTGCTGAGTTTTTTGCAACAGAGTCAGGCAGAGAAAATTTACTTGCTTGGTGATATTGTTGATCTTTGGGCTATGCAAAAACAAGTCAATTGGCCTGCGGCCCAAAATAAGGTGCTACAACATTTGCTGCAACAAGCAGAACAAGGCACTGAGATCGTCTATGTGCCTGGCAACCATGATGAAGCGCTACGGTTATACAAAGGTAAAAGCTTCGGCAATATTAAAATTGCGTTGCGCGCCAGTCACACCACGGCGCAAGGCAAAAAACTCCTCCTTATCCATGGTGACGAATTTGATAAGGACGTCAGTTTTGGCAGAATGGAAAGTTGGCTCGGCGATAAGCTTTACGACTTACTGCTTTTTTTAAACCGCTGGTATAACCGCGGACGACGCTTACTCGGCGGACGCTACTTTAGCCTAGCCGCTTATATTAAAAGCCGTGTACCTGGCGCATTAAAAGCGATAGCGCGCTATCGCCAAGCAGCGATTAACAAAGCGAAACGTGCTGGTTATGATGGCATAGTGTGTGGCCATATCCATCATCCCGAGTTAGTGATTGAAGATGGCATTATTTATTGCAATGACGGCGATTGGATTGATAGCTGCACGGCTCTGATAGAACAACAAGACGGTAGTTTAGCTTTGTTTCATTGGGCAGAGCAGCAACAGCGTCTAGCTGCTTTGCCTGTGCAAGCTGTAAATGCTAAAAAGGCAGCCTAAGCTGCCTTTTGAAATTTACTGTGTGCAGTGTGGTAAAAAAGCCTGCTGGGTAGCAGGCTTTCTACAAAAACACAGAGTACTAAAGCTGTGGGCCGGCCGCAACCAGGGCTTTGCCTTCGTCGTTATCGGTAAACTTGACAAAGTTATCAACAAAACGTTTAGCTAAATCTTTGGCTTTGACATCCCAATCGGCTGCATTAGTATAAGTTGCACGAGGATCCAGAATACCGTCTTCAACATCATGCAAATGGGTTGGAATTGCTAGGTTGAAATAAGGCAGTTGCACAAATTCCGCATTTTCAATACTGCCATCCAGAATAGCATCAATAATGGCGCGCGTTGCTTTAATAGAAATCCGCTTGCCTGTACCATTCCAGCCCGTATTGACCAAATAGGCTTCTGCACCTGAGTCTTCCATCCGCTTGCCTAATACTTCGGCATATTTGGTTGGGTGTAAACTTAAGAAGGCAGCACCAAAACAGCTAGAGAAAGTGGGTGTCGGCTCAGTAATACCACGCTCAGTACCCGCTAATTTAGCGGTGAAACCTGATAAGAAGTGATATTTTGCCTGCTCTTTGGTTAACTTCGATACCGGAGGTAATACACCAAACGCATCAGCAGTTAAGAAGATCACTTTTTTCGCGTGACCCGCTTTTGATACTGGCGTAACAATGTTGTCGATATGGTAGATCGGGTAAGAGACACGAGTATTTTCTGTCTTTGAACCATCATTAAAATCGATAGTACCGTCAGCGGCTACACTGACGTTTTCTAACAACGCATCGCGACGGATCGCATTGTAGATATCAGGCTCATTTTCTTTCGACAAATTAATGGTTTTAGCATAACAACCGCCTTCAAAGTTGAATACGCCGTCATCATCCCAACCATGCTCGTCATCACCAATTAACTGGCGTTTTGGATCGGTCGATAATGTCGTTTTACCGGTGCCAGAAAGACCAAAGAAAATGGCTACATCACCGTCTTTACCCACGTTGGCAGAGCAGTGCATAGAGGCAATACCTTGTAGTGGCAAGAAGTAGTTCATCATTGAGAACATACCTTTCTTCATCTCACCACCATACCAAGTGCCGCCAATTAACTGGATACGCTCAGTTAAGTTAAACGCCACAAAGTTTTCTGAGTTCAGGCCATGCTTTTGCCAATCTGGGTTAGTGCACTTGGCACCGTTCATCACGATAAAATCTGGCTTATAGTTTGCTAACTCTTCCGCTGTAGGCCGGATAAACATGTTCTTTACAAAATGTGCTTGCCAAGCCACTTCCGTAATAAAACGAACGGCTAAACGCGTATCCGAATTGGCACCACAATACGTATCAACAACGAATAAACGCTTACCAGATAACTGCTTAGTGACTAATGCTTTTAAATCAGACCACACTTCAGTGCTGATCGCTTTATTATCATTTTTACCCTGATCTGACCACCACACGGTATCGCGTGTAGTGTCATCACGAACAATGTATTTATCTTTAGGTGAGCGACCTGTGAAAATCCCGGTATCGACAGAAACCGCACCGAGTTCAGTGACTTTACCTTGTTCATACCCTGCTAAATCACTGCGCGTTTCTTCAGCAAACAGTAATTCATATGATGGGTTATAGATGACTTCCGTGACATTCGTAATGCCGTATTGGCCCAAATCCAGATCGGACATGTGTAAACTCCTAAGGGTACTGTAGGTAAGGGGCAGTCTCTAGCGGACTTATTAAATTTGTTGCTCTTTGAGCAGAAGGCGGCTTTCTGTTCAAAAAACACCCGTGTATGATAGCGTTTTTTGGCAGTAAAAGATAGCTAAGTTTTCAGGCAAATCAGGCTATAAGGCAATAAAGACGCGGCCTCGGGCCAGTTGCTTTATTACTAAAATTGGTAATTTAATTACAGAATTCGAGCGCTAGATTTCGCCTTGATGAGCTCTGGCCAAGGTAACTCAGCCTGACCTATCACCATAAAATCGGGATTCGCCAAGGTCTCTCGCTGATTATAACTTAATGCTGAAAATTGACTGTCCAGAATTTTACCGCCAGCCTCTTCGACAATGACCTGAACAGCACCAGTATCCCACTCTCCAGTTGGTCCAAGCCTTAAATAGCAGTCAGCTTTCCCTTCAGCGACCAAACAACTTTTTAAGGAACAACTCCCCAGCGGAATGTATTCCACTTGTTGTTCGGCATTCAGTAACGCAGTGATGGGTTGTAAAGGTTGACGGCGGCTAACCGCTATACGCAACTGTTCTCCCAGTTGCAGCTGATTTACCTGCATCCGTTTGATCAGATTTTTTTGTTGTTTAAAAGCACCATGCCCGCGAGTAGCATAGTAAAGCACATCTTCTTTTGGCCAATAGATAACACCAAGGGCTGGCCAGCCATGCTCCACTAACGCAATACTGACGGCAAAGTCACCACTGCGAGCAACAAACTCTTGGGTGCCATCCATAGGATCAATCAGCCAGTAACGTGGCCAATCATAGCGCTGTTGCAGGGGCACTAACTGCGTCTCTTCCGAGATAATAGGGATATCGGGGGTCAGAGCAGATAATTTGGCAATGATATGCGCATTGGCAGCAAGATCAGCAGAGGTTACCGGGCTGAGATCCTGTTTGTGCTGTTCGGTAAAATCACCACTTTGATACATTTCCCACAAAATGGCGCCAGCTTCACGGGCTGTCGTTTTTGCAGGTTCCAGCAGTTTGCTTAAAAACATCCGGATTAGCTTCCAAATACTGTTGAGCAAGCAACAACGCCGCTACGCTTCGTGCTTCGGTAAAATCGGCCTGATGCAACAAAGCTGCAGTTTGCTGGCGTGACCAACTTACCAGCTCTAGAGGTTCAGGCTCATCTCCTGCCAGGCGTTCCGCATATAAATCAAAGGCCAGCAGTACATGCATTGTAGCATTAAAATAGCCTGGTGCTAAAGCGAGCGATTTAAGTTGCACAAAACGTGCAGCACCAAAGCCAATTTCTTCTTTTAGCTCTCGATTCGCAGCCGTAATAATGTCTTCACCGGGATCAATTAAGCCTTTTGGAAAGCTTAATTGATAATCATGCGTCCCCGCACAATATTCACGTACTAGATAAAAGCGGTGTGGATCAGGACAAGCAATAATCATTACCGCACCGCGATTACTGCCGCGCATCCTTTCGTAAGTTCGCTCTTCACCATTACTAAAACGAAGCTGCAGTTGTTCAACCTTAAACAAACGACTTTGCGCCACAATCTCTTGGGCAAGAATTTCCGGCTTATGTTTATCGCTGTCACGCTGCGTCATACTTTGCTCTCTGTTAAACTAAGCTTAGGCTTACTATAAAACGAATATCAGGAAAAACCTATGCTGCAATGGTCAGAAATAGATACCGTACTACTCGACATGGATGGCACTTTATTAGATTTACACTTTGATAATTACTTTTGGCAAGTGCACCTTCCTAAGCGATGGGCAGAAATTGCCGGTATCAGCGAACATGCAGCCACTGCAGAATTAACGGCAGAGTATCAGCAATTACAAGGCAAGCTAGAATGGTACTGCCTCGATTATTGGGGCAAACGCTTACAGTTACCCATTACCGTACTCAAACGCGAAATAATGCATAAAATCCAAATGCGCGCCGATGTCCCCGCTTTTTTAACGGCATTGAAGCAAACCGGCCGACACATTGTACTGGTCACGAATGCACACCCAGACAGTTTATCCTTGAAGCTGGAGCGTACTGAATTAGCTAGCTACATAGAGCAACTTATCTCTACCCACGAATTTGGCGTGACTAAAGAAAGCCAACTCCTCTGGCAACGCTTGCAGCAACGTCTGGGATTTGAACTGAATCGCACGCTTTTTGTAGATGATAGCCTACCCATATTACAGTCTGCACAGCAGTTCGGTATTAAACATCTTTTGGCAGTAGCGAATCCGGACAGTCAAAAACCACATAGTCAGTTTGCAGAATTTCCAACCATTACCGACTACAACCTGTTACTGCCGGATATTTACCAGCAAACTGCGTTAAAAGTTTAACGAATAGCGTCCATTTGCATCAGGCTGCCCTACAAAACGCATGGCCTGGTGCACCTCTGCGGGTAAAGACGCATCCGGTTTGAGACTCCCCTGCACCCGCAGGTTGCCGGTATGCGTAACGGATGCCCGAACAGCCAGTGATAACACGTTTTCAGGATCCGTGGTCAAAACGGGTAATCCCGCCTCACAGCTTAAAGTGGCATTTAGCTGTTTTAAGTCTAACCAATTACCAGTGGGCGGTTGCAACCTCGCGTCCTGCCAACTCATTTGGCCAGATAAATTCTGACACTGCTGATCAACAATCTGTACCCGATGAATATCGAGCATTAGATCGCCCGCCGCATTCACCGGCAATGGTAAGGTTAAGTAAGGTAAAATACTGGCAACCGGCAGTTTTAGTAGCGTGTTTTCTGCGGTTAAACCGGTTATTCCCACCTTAACGGTGGCTTGTAAATAAGGTTCTGTCGGCTGTTGTAAGCTGCCGCTTTGTAGCTGAACCTTGGCCGTTAAGCTCAGTAACGACCAAGGACTTAACTGCCAGCTTAGTGCAGGTAAACGCACTTGCTGATAAGCGAATTGCTGAATTTCGCCCTGCCATAAAGTGCCAGAAACAGGGCCAAGCTGTACAGCAGCCGGCAGTGGCGCTAAACGCAGCCACCAACTGGCAGGTGTTAATATCAGTACAAAAAGTAAATAAGCAAACAGCCCAAGTAAAGTCAATTTCCAGTGCTTTATCATATTATTCGATCACCATTCTTCTGACACGCACTATCCCTGGATTGTCAGTGGCGGCAACATCTAAACTGACCAGTAGTACACCATTTTGATAGTGTAATTGTTGTAACCATGGCATTAGTTGCTCAAACGCTAAATCTTCCAATACCAGCTGTAACTGTTGGTTCTGTGGCTGCATTCGACTAACGCCAATGTTAAAGCTACGAGCACTAGTGCTGACAATTTGTGCCAGAGTTCCACCAGTCCGTGCCGGCCCGCTTGTCGATTGTTGTAGCAGAGGTCGAGCTTGCTGAAAAGCGACCAATTGTCGCTCCAGCTGTTGCAACGTTCTGCTATTGCGTTCTGCGGCTTGATGCAGCGGCTGCCAGATGCCCCAATAAAAAGTGCCTAATAATAATAACGGTGTAGCCAGCAGCAATAATCTCTGCTCACGCGTCGCTAATCCGTACCACCACCGTAAAAGCTGTGACTTCATAGTTTACCCCGCATTACTACAGAACCTTGTACTCGATTACCATCATTACTGAGCGCGCCTTGCTCGACACTGTATCCCGCCTGCTCGAGTTGATGTTTCAATTGTTCAAAGCTAGGAAAACCTGCCGCACTGGCAGCAAACCGTAACTCCTGACGACTGGCATCATAACGTAATGAATCAAGGCGAAGATCTGGCAAGGCCTCTAAACGCAATTGTAACGCGGCTAACAAACTCATAAAGTGTTGTTGTTCAGCTACACCGCCCGTATTTTGTAATTTTTGCTGTACCTGACGGCTCAGGTTGGTAATGCGCTCTGCTGGGAATACTTGTTGAAATTCAGTGCGGAGTTGCTGTTCGAGCTGAGTAAGTTGTTGCTGTTGTTGCCACACCTGCAGCGCAAGTTGCCCCACATACAGAACAACACAAGCAGCAAGCAAGCCCACGCTTAAACGCCATTGCACCCAGTGTTGGTTTTGCCTACGTTTCGGGGCATAAGCCCCTTGTAATAAGTTAAAATCAGTCTGACTCAAACCTCTAGCTAACAGTGCCAAGGGTAGCTCAGGATTAGCACTTTGATGCTGTTGGGGAATATCAATCGGCCAAGGGCTGTAACTGGTAATAACAGGAAGTGCAGCTAATTGTAAATAATCAGACCACCAGTCGCGTTCTATGGCGGTTGCTTGCCATAGTTCCTGACGTAACAACCATTGATCATGAATGGCTATACAATTGGGAAGCGTATCGGTAGGTAACAATAACGCATCAGGTAACAATCTACTCACGCTAAAACCGCCAGTATGTAACCAGTCTAACCACTGTTCCAACCTTTGGCGCTGACATAAAGCCACTTGCTGCAAATATTGTCCAGACACCAGTTCCGCTTTGCCTAAAGCAATATAAAGCTTATCAATATCTTCTGCCTGCTCTTCTTCCAGCATATAAGGCAAAGCTTGTAATAGTTGTTTAGTTGGCTTAGCAGGCAAGGCCACTTTTTTTAATACCACATCAGCAGCAGGAACCAAAGCGACAACAGGCCTTTGCCCCAAACGCTCAGCCAGAGCACTCAGCTCGCTGGCTGAGCTAATTTCACCACTGGCAATAATCTCTTGTATTAGTTCTGACCAAACTAGCCAACAAATAGGCTGCTCCGCCTTGCTACCTAGTCTGATAATTAATTGTTCATTCATCCCTGGCCTCCAAAACGCCGAGCCAACACCTTGATCGTATCATTTTCTTCTCGTTTGAATATCACTGTTAACCTGAATCCAGATTCAAGGTAGGCCGTGGTTGCCTGTAGTTTAAAGTATTCAGATTTTACACTCAGTACTGACTTAACCTCATCTGGTATAGTCAAACCGGCTAGAACCGAATGTTGTAAAAAACTTTCAGTATCAGTAAAGCCTTCTTCAGGACGACTTAAAATCACTTCCTGCGCCTGCTCCAGACTTAATTCCGGCAATAACGCAGCCAAAATAACCGCACTTTCCTCAGTTAAGGTATTCACATTAATTTTAAAATTAGTATTTTGTGGAATGACACAAATATATGGCAATAGCAATTGGTAATCCGCAGGCGTTAAGTCGAGAATTAAACGTAACTCAGATTCCGCTACCATCAGGCTATTGGCGGTGTAATAAGGAAACTGTAATCCCGCGTAATCATCCTGCTCTGCGCCACCTGCAGTATTCAGTAAGCTATCAGTGTCAACCCAGTCACTGATCCTGGCAGTAAGGTACTCTGCTGGCATGCTTAATTCAGGAGCAATTTGTTCGAGTAAACGCTGAAAACTGCGCTGTGCTAGGGTGGGTTGTATGCGGCCGCTTTGTGAACGCTCTGGCTGTTGCTGTAAAACGTTCAAATTAAAGCAACTATGTAAATCCTGAATGTCTCCGGCAATTTGACCATTCTCTACAACAAAACTCGCGCCCTGCTGCGCCCAGTCTTGCCCAAGATGAACGGTATCCTGGCCTTGTAATGAACGTCGTAATAACACTTTGGCAAAAGCTTCTGCTGCCATTCCGTACCAGAAAGCTTGCTCTTGTTGTTGCAAATTTTGCTGCCGCTGGAGTTGTAACTGCAAGCGACCACTCATTGCTACGGCAATCACTGCAACAAGTGCCACGATCATTAATACGGTTAATAAAGCGACTCCGCGCTGGCGAACATCTAAGCGGTGCTTCATGACTCATCGCCTCGCCATAGACCATTTGGCATAACAAAGATTCGCTCTATATCACCAAAATCTTGCTGCACAATACGGATCTTAATAGCTTGTGGAAAATATTCATGTTGCCAGCGTTCCTCCCATTTATCATTCAATAAATAAGTGACTTCAAAGGTCTCGACGCCCTCCAACAATACCTGCTGTTGTGGGTCGGTATTATTGACCGCGTCGACATAGAGCGTAAATAAACGCTGTAATTGCCCTTCCTGCAAACGATAAGCAACAGCTTGCACTTCGCTGCGCGGTAAAATCATGCCAGGATTGCGCCAGCCTTGCTGCGTAAAACTCACACCATGATCCTCGCTATCTAGTAAGTATTGCTCACCCCAAAGGCGTTCTTGTTGCGGAGGATCGCCCTCTATGCGAACATAGCGCGCGCTAATTTGCATAAAATCCCGCTCGAGCATTAACATAGTTCGCTGTAATTGCTGTAACCGGTGCATAGCGACTTGAGAAGCTTCGTCGCTCTTAGTCACACTGCTTAATACCGCAACCGAGGCCAGTCCCACCATAGCGAACAACAGCATAGCCAGTAGCATTTCTAAAAAGGTAAAACCTTTATTGTTCATCCGGTCGACCAACGTAAGTTTTAAGCTGGTAAATAATCACGTCTGGCTGCTCGGCTAGGCTAACAGTGACATTGAGCTCACGTAAATCGGCATCGGGTACCGTATTCGCTCTTAACCGCCAAATCCAGTTACGATTTGCCATGGTCACTTCACCTTGCTGCAACTCCCGAGGTGGCCAAGACGGGTCGAGCAAAGCAAGTTGCAATTGGTTGTTGGCAACAGAGCTTGCAAAAGTCAGCTCTTCCAGTTGCCAAACCGTCCTTAAGTGGTTGGAACTGGCTTGCATAATAGCGACCCCTGCAGTGGCAAAAATGACCAACGCCACCAATAACTCTAATAAAGTAAAGCCTGTTGCAAGTAAGCGCGTTCGATAGGAAGACATTAGCGGTCTTCCGCACTATAACGACTTAAAGGTATATTAAAATCAGTGCCCACTTGCACACTCATTGGCGGTAACGCCTTGCTGGCACTGAACTTAAGTCGAAATGGGCTTATTTCACCCGAAGATAAAATAAATACTTGAGGTAACGGTGGTTTTGCCGCTCCCTCCTCGGTTGACAGCGATGTTTGCTCTTCTTGCTGCCACTCAAGCTGACTTAGCAAGTTTTGCTCTGCCCCTGGTAAGCCCTCGATCTCAAGTTTTAACTGGAGGCCCTCCGGCAAGCGATGCTCCTTTGCCACCTCGGGTTGTTGCACCCATTGCCAGCTGCCATCCGCAAAGTAAACAAAAGCATAGCCATTCTCTGCAACCACTAATCCCCATTCCTGCTGACGTAATTGCGCAGTTTCTGCAATAAATTGAAAAACTTGCTGAAAACGCACTGCTTCTTTATCAACTTGCTCTTCAGCAGTATCACCGTCAAAGTTTAAAACAACAACACTGGCCAGAATACCGATTAGCACAATAACCAGTAATATCTCCAGTAAGGTGAAGCCGCTGCGTTTAGGCATTAATTATTGCCTGAATTAGTGCCATCCAAGTTCCAGTTGCCAATATCATCATCGGTACCAGCAACCCGGTCAGGGCCTTTACTAAAAACATCTATTTTCCCCATTTGCCCAGGGCTGACTAATATATAGTCTTGACCCCAAGGATCTTTGGGTAAGCGGCGGATAAAGCCATCAGCAGGAAAAGAACGAGGTACAGGTTGCGACGTTGCGGCAGTAACTAATGCCTGCAAACCTTGTTCTGAGGTTGGGTAAAAGCTATTCCGCAAGCGATACATATCCAAGGCATTTTCTAATTGCTGAATATCGACTACCACTTTTTGACGCGCAGCTTCCTCTTGGTTACCCATTAAGTTAGGTACGACAAAACTGGCCAGTAGCCCTAAAATAACAATAACTACCATAACTTCCAGCAAGGTAAAACCGGCACTTTTTTTCATTTTAATATTTTCCTACCATATTATTAAGTTCAAGGATGGGCAGTAAGATTGCCATGACAATTAAACAAACGATGATTGCTAGGATAATCACCACCAAAGGCTTAAAAATCTCCAGCGATACGGTCATCGTCATCTCAAACTCCCGATCCAGCGTATCCGCTGCCCGCTCTAGCATCGTATCAAGCTGACCACTTTTTTCGCCGCTCGCAATCATATGCAGCATCATAGGGGGGAACAATTTGGTCTGTTCTAATGCAGCACGTAATGAAGCGCCCTCTCTTACTCTTGAGGCGGCTTCTGTCACACTTTGCCGCATGTAGGTATTCGATAACACATCCGCACTAATACGCATGGCCTCTAACAATGGCACGCCACTGGCGTTAAGAATACTCAAGGTACGCGCAAATCTCGCGGTGTTAATACTGTTAACAATACGACCGATCACGTTCACTTTTAAAATACGTCGATCATAAGCGAGCTTAATCGCGGGTTTTGTCAGCATACGCTGCCAGCCTATGCTGGCCAGTAACAGGAATAGCAATATCCAAATACCATATTGCTGGACAAACTCACTCGCGTTGATCATAAAACGGGTTAGAGCAGGTAATTGTTGCCCCATATGTTCAAATTGCTCAGTGATTTTTGGTACCACTGCGGCCAGCAGAATACCAATCACCAGTATAGACACCACGATCATCACTATTGGATAGACCGAAGCCATAATGATTTGGTTGCGCATATGCTGCCGCTGTTCGGTATAATCAGCGAGCCGGTTCAACACTTGATCTAAATGGCCTGATTTTTCGCCCGCGGCCACCATGGATCGGAACAAGTGATCAAAAATATGAGGAAACTCAGCTAAACCTTCCGCCAAGCTATAACCTTCAACCACTTTTGAACGAACCGACATCACCATATTTTTCAGTCTTGGTTTGTCACACTGCTCGGCAACGGCTAATAAAGCACTCTCTATCGGTAAGGCGGCCGCCACCAGTGTAGCCAGCTGTCGCGTGATCAGCGCCAGCTCAGCAGCAGAAATTTTGCGCTGTAACCACGTTTTACCATTAGCGAGCAATTTTTCTTGTTGTGAAGCTAAGTCAACGCTAAGCGGGGTAAGCTTGCGTTCACGCAATACTTGTCTGGCTTGACGAGCGTTATCCGCCTCTAATACACCTTTTAGCTTTTTACCCTTAACATCCAGTGCCTGGTATTCAAAAGCAGCCATTACAGATCCTCTCGCGTTACCCGTAACACTTCTTCTAAGGT
>CAZNXI010000081.1:0-12445 GCA_964577005.1 uncultured Rheinheimera sp. | reverse complement strand
AAATTAAAAACCTTCAGAGGGCCGGCATTGTATGGATTATCAGCAAAACTGCTAGTAGAAGTTGCCTAAAAAACACCGTTTGATGAATAATCATTCAGTTCTTGTTTAAGGTACGAACAAAGTGATGACTAATTAAGCAGGCTGGCTGCAGATTTTAAGTTAGGTAAAAACGCCTTAAAATCTGCATAAGTATGAATAAATTTTAGGCAGTCGCGAAGCGGGTAAAAGCCAATTCTAAATCGGCAATCAGATCCTCGGGATCTTCCAAACCTATATGTAACCGCAGCAGAGGACCATTGAAAGGCCAAGTGGTGGCCGAACGTAACGCTTGCACATTCAGGGTCGCGGTAATAAGGCTTTCATAGCCTCCCCAAGAAAAGCCCATCTTAAAATGCTGCATACCTTCAATAAAAGCTTGTACTTGAGCGGCTGATCCCTGCTTTAGTACAAATGAAAAGAGACCATTGCTACCGGAAAAATCGCGTTTAAAAAACGCATGTCCTGGATTATCGGCAAAAGCAGGATGCCGAATAGCAGCGACTTCTGGCCGCTGCGCCAGCCAGTTAGCTATCGTTAACGCATTTTGCTCATGTTGCTTTAACCTAACGCCTAACGTACGCAAACCGCGACTGGCGGCATAAACGTCATCAGCAGAGGCACAATAGCCCAGTAGATAACTTTGTTCACGCAGTTGTGGCCAGCATTGCTCATTGGCCGTTGCAGTACCCAGCATCACATCAGAATGGCCAATAATATACTTGGTTGCAGCTTGAATTGAGATATCTACCCCAAGCTCAAAAGGACGACATAAAATAGGCGAGGCCCAGGTATTATCTAGTATCGTAATAATATTGTGCTGTTTTGCGACTTGGCAAATAGCCGGAATATCTTGCACTTCCATCGTCAGCGAGCCAGGCGACTCCAAGAAGATCACGCGCGTATTGGGTTTAATTAAAGCAGCAATACCCGATCCAACCATAGGATCATAATACGTAGTCTCAATACCTAACCCTGCCAGTAATTTATTACATAAACTACGGGTGGGCTCGTAAGCCGTATCGACCATCAAAAGGTGATCGCCCTGTTTTAAAAATGCCAACAAGGCACCACTAATGGCTGCCGCGCCACAAGGATAAAGTGCGCAACCGACCCCGCCTTCCAGCTCACACATCGCTTCTTGAAAAGCAAAATGCGTAGGCGTACCACGGCGACCATAAAAAGGCACGCGGTTACCACGTTGCTGGGTGGCTGTTTTTAATTCGGCCATGGTATCAAACACAATAGTAGAGGCGCGAACCACAGGCGGATTAACCGCACTACCAGTCCATTTTTTACTGCGACCTGCATGAATTAATTGAGTATCTCGTTTCATCGCGCCATTCCTAACCTAAACTTAAAAGACTTCTGGAAGTCTGCCAGAGACTGCCAAAGAGTCAAAGTGCTATTTTCGATAAATCGCGATTGCTCGCTCCTTTTCTCAGACTGAATTAATAAAAATCTCTCTCATAAAACGATACTAAAGCTTGCACTTAGGCAAAATCGGTGACAAGAAGACTAAAGTAAGCTTTACAGCCTGAAACTTAGTGTTACCATTAAAGCAGTCTTTCAGCCAACCAAATCTTTATCAATGAAGCTTGCCACACTTTTGCTAAGCTTATTGCTGCTGTTAACTCCAGCATCTTATGCACAATCTCCGCTGAAGATTTGTTTTGAAGCGCCTGAAGATACCTCTAATCTCCTTAGCTATCGAGCTGGTTATGAAACGGTATTTAGTGTCTACATCGCTATAGTCAAAGAGGCGTTAGAAACACTTGAGCAACCTTACGAACTTTATCAGTTGCCTTGGCGACGCTGCCTTGCTGCAACAATCAAAGGGGAGCTTGATGCAGTAATTGGCATAGGCTGGACAGCTGAACGTAGCCAACAATTCTATTATCCTTATCAAAACAATGCGCCAGACGATAATAAACGCATAACGATGTTAGATTATTATGTTTACAGTGCCAGCAATAGCGCTTTAACGTGGGATGGAAAAACCTTTCATCATGTCAAACATGGTGTGGCAACACCCAGTGGCTACGTCACTGAGCAACTCCTCGCTGAACTTGGCGTTTTACAATCTTTAGACTCTTCTATTGGCGCAGGTTTGGATTTGGTGATCAACAACAGGCTAGATGGTTATGTGCTAGCAAAAGACATTGCCGAGTTACAACTTAGTCATCATCCTGACGCCAATCAAATAAGGCGACTAACCCCAGCTTTTTACCAACAAGCTTTATTTATGGCTTTCAGTCAGCAATCTTCATTACTAAACGAACAGCAAAGAACAAACATTTGGTCAGAGTTAGCAAAAGCGCGACTAAGGCAATCCTTAAATTAACGTAGTTAATTCTCTATCAAACTTAAGCTCCAAACTTCTGACTTATACGTAATAAATAAATTAGTACAGAGTAAACCAATTTATATTAGCATGCGCTAATAATTCGAAACCTACCTTTTAGGAGTTAACATGATTAGTTATGTCACATTAGGCGTTAATGATTTTACTGCTGCCAAAGCATTTTATAGCGAGCTGCTAAGTGAGTTAGGTGCTAAAAAGCTATTAGATATGGACAGAATTACCTTTTTTGGTAAAAGCATGGCGCAACCTATGCTCGCAGTATGTGTGCCTTTCAATAAAGAACCCGCGCAACCTGGCAATGGTAATATGGTATCTCTTGCGCCAGGCTCAAAAGAGGCGGTAGATAAGCTGTATCATAAAGCGATTGCCTTAGGCGCCCGCTGCGAAGGTGCACCAGGCCAGCGCATTCCTGGACAATTTTATGGTGCTTATGTACGTGATGCCGATGATAATAAACTCTGTTTTTGCCACTTTGGCTAAGCAGTCCCTCACCCTATTTTTAAACATCTAGTCATAAAATACTATAAAGGTTAATGCTTTAGCATGCGTAAAGCCGTTAACCTTTTAAACCCATTCGTTATTACTAATAACAAAACGCTATAAAGAACTTTGTACTAATTAAGCAACAAGCCAGATTTTCCGCCTCTTAGCTTCGTATGCGCTAAAACAGTAATTTTTAAAAAAACCTTTTTCAGAAAAACAGTACCGATAATCGTTGCAGGCGGCTGCTTACTACTGATTTTTCTAATTTACAATCACTACAACTTTGTCATACAACATACAGATGATGTTGCTGTGGTGTTATAGCAAGTAGTCATCATCCCAGGGAATCCACCACAATAAAAAAAGGTGTGTTTATGCCAAATAAATATTTCAAATTACATGCAATAGCCTTGCTTTGTATACCCACCACTCTGCTTGTGCCAGCGGCCCTTGCTACAGATAACAACAACTATCAAGATGGCCCAGTCACTAGAGTAATTATCAAATATAAAGAAAGCCCAACCGCCAATCTCACTCAAACCTTGCCAGCAAGTATCGCCAAGCAAAGACGGGCAGAGCGATTAAGTACTAAAGCCCAACGTTTAAGCCAGCATGCGGGCAAACCTGTAAAATTCGTCCGAGAAACCGCCCTTGCTCAACACGCCGTTTTTAGCGTTGATCACCATCTCTCAACCAAAGAAACCGCTGAACTGTTAAGCACACTAGCCATGGATGACGAGGTCGAGTTTGTTGAAGAAGACAGACTGTTACACCCCACGCTGACGCCCAACGATACGCTTTACAGTAATCAATGGCATTATTATGAAAATACCGGGGGTATTAGAGCGCCAGCGGCTTGGGATAGAGCAACAGGACAAGGCGTAGTGGTAGCAGTACTAGATACCGGCTTCCGCCCACATGTTGATTTAAATGCCAACCTATTACCAGGTTACGATATGATCTCGGATGCTTTTATCGGTAATGACGGTAATGGTCGTGACAATGATGCCAGAGATCCTGGTGATTGGACGAATGCTGGTGAGTGCGGTAACGGCCAACCGACCTCTTTTCGTTCCTCTAGCTGGCATGGTACCCATGTAGCGGGCACCATCGCAGCAGTATCTAATAATAATTCGGGTGTAGCAGGTGTTGCTTATAACGCCAAAATCGTTCCTGTGCGCGTATTAGGCAAATGTGGTGGCTATACCTCAGATATTGCTGATGGCATTATCTGGGCGGCTGGCGGAACCGTTAGCGGTGTACCAGCTAACCCCAACCCAGCCAGTGTTATTAATATGAGTTTAGGCGGCGGCGGTAGCTGTTCAGTAACCACACAAAATGCGATAAATCAGGCACGAAGCCGTGGAGCAGTGATTGTTGTCGCTGCCGGTAACAGCAATGCCAACGCCAATAACTTTAATCCAGGGAATTGTAATGGCGTAATAAATGTCGCTGCCACAAACCGTCAAGGCGGCCGAGCGAGTTATTCTAATTTTGGCACCAGTGTTGACCTTGCAGCGCCAGGCGGTCAAATGTCCTCTGCCAATGATCCTAACGGCGTGTTATCTACTTACAATAGTGGTAGCACCACACCAGGTAACGACAGCTACGGTTATAGCCAAGGCACGTCAATGGCAGCACCGCATGTTGCTGGGGTGGCAGCTTTAATAAAACAAGCCAAGCCAACGGCAACACCGGATGAAATTGAAACCATCCTAAAAGAAACTGTTCGTAGCTTCCCGGCTAGCTGCAGTGGCTGTGGTACCGGTATTGTCGATGCTAATGCCGCTGTACAAGCCGCGCTTGGCACGGGAAGTGGTGGTAATGCCGGTAATACTAGCAGTGTGAGTAACCTGAGCGCTCGAACCAGCAGATGGCTACATTATACCGTAACAGTTCCAGCAGGTATGCGTACCTTTACCGCGAGTATCAATGGCGGTACCGGTGATGCAGATCTGTATGTTCGTCGTGGTGCAAGACCGACTACGACTACGTTCGATTGCCGTCCTTACCTGCAAGGCAATACTGAAAGCTGCAACTTGAGTAACCCTGCAGCAGATGTCTGGCATGTCAGTATTCGGGCATACAGCAGCTTCAGTGGCGTTACTTTAACGGTGAGTTACAATCCATAACACGCTACTGTTAAAGACAGAGTAGCGGTTTACCCCGCTACTCTGTATCAAAATCGGCTGCTCGCACACCACAAACACTTTTTTAGCAGAAATAATGCCGCTGTTTCGTCGTTAAGCTTGAGCCGCGCCATGGCTTTACCTACAATGATGTTCTTTTTAACCAAAGATCTCAACTATGAACGACCAAACCACTCGCCCAGCGTTACCCGATCGGCTATCCGTAAACCCACGCAGTAAATTCTATGATGCGGCTGTGTTTGAACACGAAGTAGGCATTAAACTCAACGGCAAAGAGCGCTTTGACGTGGAAGAGTATTGTGTTAGCGAAGGTTGGGTAAAAATCGCCTCAGCTAAAGCACTGGATCGCCGCGGCCAGCCACTACTGATGACCGCCAAAGGCACAGTTGAAGCATTTTATAAGTAATAAGATCTGTAACCTTGCTAGAGAACGAAAACGGGCGAAGTGACTTCGCCCGTATTATTATTTAAAACTCTTGCACCGTTGGTCTTAGCACTATCTCGTTGATATCCACATCCGCAGGTTGCTCAACCGCATAAGCAATAGCCCGAGCAACTGAATCGGCAGGAATTTCATTTTGTTGATAAAACGCTTGCACATACTCAGCACTCGCACTGTGCTTACTGCCATGTTTTAACTCCGAGGCAACCGCGCCAGGTAAAATCGTGGTCGTGCGAATAGCGCCGCCAACTTCATGCCGCAACCCTTCGCTAATGGCACGAACCGCAAACTTAGTTCCGCTATAAACTGTACCACCCGGGCTAAAGACTTTGATACCGGCAACAGAAGAGACATTTATAAAATGACCACTGTTTTGTTGTTGAAACACCGGTAACGCGGCGGCGATACCATACAACACCCCTTTGATGTTGATATCGATCATCTGATCCCACTCGGCAACGCGCAGCTCAGACATAGGGGCAATCGCCATTAAACCGGCATTATTTACCATTACATCTAAACGACCAAAGCTGCTGATCGCCAAAGCTACCGCGGCCTGCAAATCGCTTGGTTTGGTAACATCAGCGACTTGGTACACCGCAGTCCCCCCTGCGGCGCTGATTTCGGCCACTAATAGCGCTAAACGCTCAGCACGCCGCGCCACTAATACCAGTTTAGCGCCACGGCTAGCCAATAAGCGCGCGCTGCTCTCACCTAACCCACTACTGGCACCTGTAATTAAAATCACTTTACCTGCGATAGCATCATTATTTGACATCTTCACTCTCCAGTTCGATAACTCAACTGCCATCAGTATAGGCTGGAAAAACCCACACAAAAATGGAACAATCAGCACTTTAGAATTCCATTTTAAGGAATAATCCATGCGTGATGCTTTAGCGTTAATGCGGATCTTCTGTACGGCGGCCGAGTTAGCGCACTTTAAGGCGACTGCCAGCAAACTGGCCATCTCACCTCAAGCCGTGACGCGCGCCATTCAGCAGTTAGAGCAAATGACTGGCGAGCTGTTGTTTCATCGCAACACGCGACAAACCAGACTGACCGAATTTGGCCAACAGTTTTATCTCGACTGCCAACAACAGCTTGGGCAACTGGAGCAGTTGCTCAGCCCAAGACAACTGAGCGATGGCCATAGCGGTGTGGTAAGGTTAACGGCACCTGCAGCGATGCGCAGCGTGTTAATGCCTGTGTTACTGCAATTTGCGCAGCAATACCCTGGCATTCGGCTGGATTTACGTTTGTCAGACCAACATAGCGCTGTGGTGGATGAACAAATTGATTTAGGCATTCGAGCGGGTTTATTGCGCGATCAAAGCTTTGTGGCAGTATCGTTGTCACAAGTCGCCTTATGGTTGGTTGCCAACCCAGACTACCTAAAACGCCATGGCGCACCCAGCAGCTTGGCGGATTTGGCTACGCAGCAACAGGTCAGTATGCTTGATCCTGCCACCGGAAAACCCTGGATGTGGTTTTTTAAAGACGCGGTAACGTATCAGCCAAGAAAAGTGCGCTTTCTAGTCAATGATGCCGAACAAGAATTAGCCGCGGTTTGCGCAGGCTTAGGACTCGCGCAAGTCGCTGACTTTATGGCTGCGCCCAAAGTACAGCAAGGCGAGCTGGTCAGGTTACTGCCTCAGCTTGAGCCAACCCCATGGCCATTATCATTGTATCGGCCACAGCGTGGCCCAGTTGCTGCCAGAGTCAGAGTGTTATTTGATTTTTTACGCGACAAGCTTAGCCAAGCACCTTATTAAGCCGAATGGCAAACGCAGCAATTACGGCTGCTAAAACAGCCTACGCATAATGCCTCGAAGTAGGATAAAACCGAACAAGACCACAAGCGGAATAGCCAATAAGTTCAGTTTATTATCAAATAAACTGGAGGTTTCGTCCGGTATCGCCCCCATAACGGCTGCCGCAGCAGGTTTTTCCGGCGTTGCAACGGGGGCTTCTGCTTCCACTGGGCTGGGTTCCGCAGCCATCATTTGTCTTAAGGTTAAGACAGGAGGCGGAGTGATTGGCCTTACCGTGCGAATTTGGTTATCAGGCACAAAGTTTGCGACATCCAGCGGCGTAGGAATAGGATTACGGCAGTAAGTATCCAGTTGATACTTACTTTCTCGATACACTTTACTATGTAAGTCATGACTAAAGCGTTTAACTTGGTGCTGCAGTAAAATACAGGCTGACTCGGTATATTGCTGTTGGCTATAAACCGATGTTGACGCCAGTAAGATGCATGATAAAGCAAGAAACCCGAAGCGCATAAGTCATCCTTGAAGTAGTGATACTAAATGCTAACAAGCTAAGGGCGCCACGGCAAGACTCAACGCAAAAATCCTTATTAGCTTAAGGCGAATGCCCCCAAGGTGCGGGGGGTATTTCAGTGAGAGGCTGGCTTAAATCAAAATCAATGCGCCAGCTCCATTCCTCACCACGCACCGTGCCATAGGTATAACGCACACCGGGTTCAATTTCGATGCGCCAGCCTCGATAAAAGCCAGACTCAGCGGTTCTCTCTACCGACTGAAAGTCATGCCGAAAAACGGTGCCTTCACCATACGAAAAACCACCATACATGGTGACCTTGTCATCAGTACCTGCTTTAGTACGATGATCATGGCGCAGCTCCAGCCTATCTGCATGCTTGGTAAAAATCCACGTCCGAGAACGATTCCACTCTTGGCTTGCTTCCAACTCTATATGAAAAGGGACTTTTAATTGCGTTTCGCTACATTCGCGAAAATGCACAATCAACAATTCAGTACCGGTTAGCATATCATCGCCTGGCGGCTCCAAGGTCAGCTTACCTGGATAAGCTTTACCGCACTGCAGGCTTAATTGTTGAAAAAACTGAGCAAAGGCAGGCTCTGGTTGGGCGACTGCGGATACCTGTAAGCTTAAGGGTAAAAATACTACACTGAGTTTGGATAAGTAATGCATCAGTAAAGAGGCTCTTTTAGTCGATTATAGGTTTAATAATGAACTACCATAACCAATGCTAGCAGTAAACGCCAATTAAATCAGTGGCATTAATTGGCGCATTTCAGGGTATTCGAGCACGCAAAATGAATTAGCTGCACAGGCTCCGTTTCGCTAAAATTGAAATGCACTATCTCATTATTATTTTGAGCAAGCATTGACGAGTACTCAATTATTGCATCTACAAAACCTTTCGTTAGCATAGGCAACATGGCAACGTGCTCATCAGTAGAGCTGGTGCGGGTGTAAATAGAAAAGACCTGTTGTTCTTGTAATAAAATATGCAAGGCAAGCCCATAACTGTGGTTACTTAGGGATACTAACTTCTTCCAACGGCTTTAAAGACAGCTTACTGATTGCATTGTAAATAATACGGTAAAAAATGATTTCATAGATCAGCACAAAGGCAAGCAAAAACAGATGGCTCTCCATAAAGTAAGAGTCATCTCCAATCATCACGGTTAGCGCAACAGTACTAAGTATTATTAAAATGATTAGCAATATGAAAGCCTGCACAGAAGCCGGTAGGGCTAAACAGATGAACCTCTCTAAAAACCCACCAGATGCAACTTGTTCACTTTTTTTATAGCATAGGTAGACGCCAAAAACCGTACAGAACATCACTATTAAGAATTCAACCAATAAATAAAGCTTGTCATCACTGGACAGTTCAGGAGTAGGACAGAGGGATATTGCGTACTGTGCTATAGAAATAAGCAGCATTAGAGCTACCAAATATTTCACACTCTCACTTTGTGAATGCTGGTTGTTATTAAATTTATCGACAAGTTTGTTTGTACTAAAGAAATGCATATCGTCTTCCTTGGCCTCTATTATAGCTTAGCGTTGAAACAGCAAGATATTAACAAAAGATAACAAAAAAGCAAAGCAATAAATAATCAGCAAGACTTAATATACAGCTCAACGTCAAGTTCTATTCCTTTAACACTTGCATAATCTATGAGATCTTCCATAAGTTGCTGCCAACACGCCAACGCCTGCTCGTCTACGTTAACCTTGCTATCAATAGAAAAACGCCAAACCGTTGCTTGTTCTAAAGTATCAACCTTATCAAGTAATAGATCATAGGCCGCATCAAAGTTGCCACCAAAATAATCTGGAAACTGAAATGAACATTGCAAGTTCTTTAAAATGCTCTCGCGGTTAACACTGCTGTTAGCAGTTAAGCTAATAACATCAGCAGGAGCAACAGCACCTAGCAAGGTGATACGGCTGTTTATGCTAAGCAAATTCATGGTACACCGCTAATTTGCCGAAAAGATTTGTAATGATCTTCGGTATAATAAAAAACATCAGGTGGATTTCCTCCCGTTACCACACGCCTAGGGCCACGATGAGAAAGGCCAGGTGTATCTACAGTATATTCCCGGTAATAACCGCTGTGCTTAATCGGCAACAAACGTTCTCGGTTATGAAAAGTAATACCATCACGATCGTATGGAAAGGGGCCGTTATTACGGATCCGTACTAGCGTTTTTTGTAACTCAAGCTGCTGAGCGGATAGACGAGGTTGCAGGCTCTCGCTTTGCTCGGCTACAACATTTTGAAAGCCTTCATCCAAGGCATTGCTTATATTGCTACCCTGAAAATGGTAAATGCCAGCTACGACCAGCAACAGCAATAGAAACTTTTTCATAAAAATCCTTTTTTAAGTTAGCACCCACTAATCATTACAGAGATGCAGTGCCTTTACAACACTATTGTCCCCCGCTAGCGCTGCGGTCCGGTAATCTGTTGTTTATGGGCTTTGCGCATAGCAGATTGAGCGGAGGCAGTAAGATTGAGTTTGGCAGTAAACTGGCGCAGTTGATCATCACTAAAACATGGCTGGGTAAATTGTTGGATAAAATCTGGTACTTGCTGAATAAAACCTACGTTGGGAGGTAATACTGTTTTTAGTTCTGCTCAGTACCAGATGATCAATCTCGGTTAGATCGCCCTGCGCCGTCTGCAAGACCAGATTACGATAGTGCTGATAACCTTCTGGCAACCGCTTTAACAACCCACGGTGTAATTGCCCTTCAGCCATAGCGCCCAAAAACTGCGCCTGATTAGCAAACAACAGCCAAAAGACCAAGCGAAATAATATTAACGCCAGCAAAAAAATAACAATATTACTTTTAACGTAAGGCTGCGCTGGCCTTCTGCATAAACTGAAACACCTGAACAAATTGCCGCTTTATCAATACACGCTGCAATACCTCAACACTAAAATTCAAATAATCATGTACTAACGCATTACGCAGACCAATAATCTTGCGCCACTGCAATAGCTCGCTTTGGTCTAACTTGCCGAGTTGGCTCAGTTTTTCAAAACTACTATAAGCATCGCTTGGTGCAGATCCACTTTGCGCCTTAACCCAATGCTTGGCAATCCCAATTGCTGCTTCTACCAACACTTGTAACTGTCGTTCAGCCGCACTTTGTTCTATACGGGATAATGGTTGCTTACTGGCCGTAGTGGCAAGTTGCTCCAGCAATTCCAGACAAGCGTTGCAATGTTCTTCTATATGATCTAAATAGGCATTAAGCATAATGCGCCTTATGATAAAGATGATCTATTTCCCATTTTGACAGGGTGCGACGCTCAAACTCCAGCCGGGCGAAATCGTCACGGCAGTAAAGCAGCCGATTATCGCTAACGACAGTAAAAGCCAAAGGCAACGGCACTTGCTGCACATCAATAACTGACAGTTGGATAGTCGGTAACTCACGCTGCCAATCCATTGCTAATAGCTCGGGAGCTAAGCGGCGCTCCAGTGGATCCGGCTGATAAGTATTAAACAACACGGCTAAGTCATAATCGCTATCCGAATGAGCCTCTCCTCGGGCGCGCGAGCCATATAACCACAGAGCGGCTATTGCTGCATTCGCCTCTGCCAACGCAATTAAGCGAGTTTGCATATCGGTTTGCGGCATAACATTCTCTTTGAACATAAAATGTAAACCTAGTATACCCGCTTCCTCTTTCAAGATGCACTGGGAATGCATAGCTCTTTAAATCAATTAGGTTTAGGCTAACATAAAATAGCCAACACAGGGATTTACTACTAAGTTGGTTAACGCATAACCAGCGATATAAGCTCACTTAGCAGGACAACTATCGCTAACGGCTGCGCAGCCAAAGCCCCAGCGCCGTGCTATACCCCAGTGACTTTGCGGTAATTTGTCCCTGCGCATCAATTACATAATAGGTAGGAAAACCCTGAATTTGAAATTCTGCCGCCATTTGCTGATTGCCCAGTAATACTGGCACCTGCAAATCTAACTCAGCAATAAACTCACTTACCTGCTCGGCTGAATCATATTGCAGCGCAACGGCATACACCGCGAGGCCCTCGTTATCAGCTTGCAGGTATTTGAGGTTGGGCATACTCAGCCGGCAAATACCGCACCAAGGCGCAAAAAAATACAGTAAGGTTTTTTGGCCATGCACTTGCTGCGCTGATATTCCCTTACCAAATAACTGGGCGGAACGAAATAACTCGCCTTCTAGCGTTACCGCGATAAAGGCTGGCGCTACACTCGCTTGCGCTAACAAGCCGCGTTCTTTATACCAGCTAATCCCCAGAAAGAGGCTTACTGCCAGCAGTATCGACAGGATCCAAGATTTCATCGGATTAATCCAGATCCCACAACTCATCATCAGCCGCCCACATTGCAAGCAACTGCGCCTGCCGGCTAAGTTGTTTCGCCTGCGTGGCCAAATCGCCGCTAAGCTGCGGACTGCCTTGCCAAGCAATACCTTTATTGGCGGCTGCGGCAAGCGTAGTCCATTTCTGCGCAAAGGCAGCCATCGCATCACGGGGTTCAGGTAAATCGGTGGCGCTAAGGTGGTCAAACGGCACAGGTTGGGGTTGCACACCGGTGCTATCGCCAGCAAGAATCCAGTGTCCGACAAACCCCAGATCCTCTGGGTTTTCGACTGCCCATAACCCAACATAA
>CAZNXI010000080.1:0-12601 GCA_964577005.1 uncultured Rheinheimera sp. | reverse complement strand
TTTGTTTGGTGGCTATTTATTGCCTTTTTTTGGCTATTAGGCTTTGTCAGCCCTAACAGCTTTAATATCGCTACGGTACTCTTGCTATTTTATTACTATCTGGGCTTATTACCCACAATCGGACAATTTCTCAGTAGTAGCTATGGCCAACTATTTCACAGCAAACAAGACCTTAAACTCTTACCCTACCTGCTGGTATTAAGCATAAGTCTGTTCACCTTACCAGGCATAGCACACTTCTATAAGCTAAGTTATATCACCGCTTTTGGTACCGCTCTTGCTATCCATCTGGTATTGCATGTACTCTGGCTAAGGGCTGCATCAGTCATTAATAACCTATTAAAACTATTTTTCATGTGGCTGGTTATTTTAAACCCCTTATGGATGACCCAATTGCAGCAGTATTTGGCAAAACCGCTGCTAACAGACATGATGATAGTAGGCTTGCTGATCGCAGCAAGCCTTGCGGCAATGCTGCTTGGCAACACCATTAGTCGAAGACCACAGCCAAATGCCGGGCAAGAATTGCAACAAACACGTTTAAGTTTGCGCAGTAAGCCAAAACATCAATTATCATTAGCTGCCAGCTACTTATTTCAGTTTAATGCCAAGCCGGCTGCACGTTTGCTGGTGTTTTGCGGTGTCTGCGCGCTGGTTCCACTGTTACAAACCCTTAGTTATTTTTGGTTTTATGCGGAATGGCATTGGTTTCCCAAACTGGGTTGGAAGTTACTAGATGATTCGCTGTTTACCATACCTCTGGTGTATTGGCTTCACAGTTTAGACAACACTTTAAGTCAAGTGAAAAGTGCCTGGTTGTATATTCCGCAAAGCCGTAATGCCTTATTTAGCTTTTTAGAACGACAAATCCTCACGCAGTTAATGCTATTAAGCCTACCATTGTTATTACTGCTGTATTGCTGGCAACCAAGCAATCCGCATTTTCTGTTAAGTGCATTAATGCTGCTAAGTCTGGCGCTGCTATCTACCTATTGGCCGCTTTGCTATCCGCAAAGCCTAGGCACCGTTGTCATGTGTTTGATGCTGACTATCATGCTTGGTCCGGAAACACTGCTATTAGCCAGCCCAACCACGCAACTTTATCTTATTGGCAGTATGCTGCTAATCACCATTGTCCTGCGCTATTTTGCGGAAAAGCTTTGGCTAAAACGCGATTTTACCAAAGCAGCAACCTTTTTCAGGCGGCGCCATGTTTAGTATTAACCCGAATAGCGGTGATCCGATCTACCGACAACTTACTGAGCAAATCAAGCGGATGGTTGCTGGGGGGCAACTGAAAGCAGGTGACGAGCTGCCATCGGTACGGGAGCTAGCCGCCCAATATGCCATAAACCCGATGACTATCTCCAAAGCCTATAATTTGTTAGAAACTGAAGGTATTCTGACGCGCCAGCGCGGTAAGCCGATGACAATTGCCGAGCAAAGCTCGCAAGCACATAGCGAACAAGCCAGATTGGCGCAACTCTCAGCTCAGCTAACGCAACTAGCACTTGCTGCCAAACAGTTGCAACTCTCTAAACAAACGGTATTATTAGCGTTAACGGAATATTTGGAGCGCGTTCTGGATGAGTAAGACTGAGCTGGTTTGGTATAAAAAAGTTTATGTTGCCTGCAAAACACAGCTCTGGCGTATTCCGCTTGCTTTAGGTTGCTTGGCTCTTGCTGTATATTGCTTTTTGGAGCTTAATTCCGTTTTGGGGCTGTTGTGGATTAATGCCGCCTTAAATGCCTTAACTATTGGGCTATTCCCACAACAGCACTATGTACAACCTTTGGTGAGCGATGTACTGGCAGAATTGAAACTAGAGCAAGATGTCTTGCATGTGCAGCAACGTCAACTCAAGGTAGACACCATTAAAAAGGTCGCTGTGGATCAGCTTGATAAAGACTATGCCTTTATCGATTTCCCCTTTAATGTGTATCGGGCTACCGCTATGCGTTTTCCCGCCGAACAATTACCGGCCGTTAAAACTTGGCTACAGCAGCATTTACCGCAAGCCGAAATTATTCGCTAACGGCCACACCAAGCAAGTATGCGTTCAGCCGCCTAAATTAGCCCCCGAATAGAGACCTGACTTGGCGCTAAGTTGTGTTAAGCTTAGCGGCTAAGTTAGGTCAGCGCCTTGCTCTCACCGAGGTGCGCAATGGGTACCTGATCATTTACTGGTTGACTAAAGGTTAACGCAGTAAAACAGGGTATGAAGAATAACGAGAAAAGACTATGTTATTAATTTTAAAATTAATTGCCGGTATCTTACTTGGCATGCTGTTGGGACTTTACGCACCGCATTGGTTAACGCAAATCCTAATCACCTTTAAAGCCTTATTTGGGCAGCTGCTGTTTTTCACTATTCCGCTGCTTATTCTGTTTTTTATTACCAGCGGTATCGCCGCCCTGCCGCGTAATTCCGGCAAGTTATTAGGCCGCACCTTGGGTATCGCCTATTTATCGACTATTGCGGCGGGTACCTTTGCGTTTTTAATTGCAGCACTGATTATCCCTATGCTAGCACCGGCTGCTGCTGATTTAGCCAGCACCGCAGGTACCACCCTGAAACCTTATATTATGCTCAATATTCCGCCGGTATTTAATGTGATGACCGCGCTGGCGCTGGCCTTTATTTTTGGTTTAGGGATTGCCAGCACTCAGGCGACCTCGCTAAAACAGCTTTCTGATCAAGGCCGCGATATTATTCAGTTATTACTGACCAAAATCATTATCCCGTTGTTACCGCTATATATTGCTGGTGTTTTTGCCGAAATGGCCGTTGCCGGCAGTGTTTTTGTGACCTTAAAAACCTTTGGCATAGTGCTGGTGATGGCGCTGCTATTACACTGGTTATGGATTATCGCGCTCTTTATCCCTGCAGGTCTAAAAGCCGGTAAATCACCCTTTAGCCTGATTAAAAATATGCTGCCTGCTTATTTTACTGCGCTGGGCACCATGTCGAGTGCAGCCACCATTCCGGTATCGCTGCAAGCCACTAAAAATAATGGCGTGAAAGAAGATGTCGCTAACTTTACCGTACCACTGTGTGCCACCACGCACCTCGCCGGTTCAACCATTACCATTGTGGCCTGCGCCGTAGCGGTGATGATGATGCAAAGCAATCTGGAAATTCCTTCGCTCTTTACCATGCTGCCCTTTATTTTAACACTGGGTGTAGTGATGCTGGCGGCTCCAGGTGTACCGGGTGGTGCAGTGATGTCAGCCGTTGGCTTACTGAGTACGATGCTAGGCTTTGGCGAAGGCGCTATTGCGTTGATGATTGCGCTGTATATGGCGCAAGATAGCTTTGGTACCGCCTGTAATGTTACCGGCGATGGCGCTATCGCCATATTAGTTGATAAGAGTAACAGTTGATAAAAGTTAAAGCGGATAAGCGTTAACCTTGATCAGAGTTAACAGGCCAAGGCGGCTTAGCAGCTAAGCCGCCTCTCGCCAAATACTATGGTAAGATGATGGCGCTTATCGTCAGGAAAAATGCTCAGTATGATTGAATCCCCCTGCGTTGCCTGCTGTAAACTCGACGAACACAAAGTGTGCGTCGGTTGCTATCGGCATATCAACGAAATTGTTGACTGGAACCGCCGCTCAGAGTCAGAACTTACTGCTATTATGCAACAGGTCGCTGCGCGTAAAGCCGCTTATCAGCAGCAAGACTTGACTAGTATTGCCACCAGCCCCATTACCCAAGCCGAATGGCAAGCCGCCAAACAAGAAACGCGTGGCAAAAAAGCATAAATACGCCCCGCACAACCGCTAAAAGATTTAGAGTAAACCTATTTCACAACTGCGTTCTGCTCTAGCATAGCGGGCAAGCTCAGAACGACACAGCAGCCACCACTAGGGTTGCTTTTGAGTATTATACTGCCGTTAAACAGCTCAACAACAATGTTATGCGCAATAGCCAAACCAAGCCCAACCAAACCGCGATGCCTAGCTGTGGTAGAAAAAGGCTCTAAATAACGTTCAGGTTTTTCACTTTGTAAGCCACGTCCATTATCACAAAACGACAATACCAGCTCATCTTTACCTCGTTCTAAGCTAATAGTCAGGGTTATTGCTATATTTGGTCGGGCAGCATGTTCAAACACATTATCTATAATTTGCTGTAACACCAATTGCAAACCACTCTTGCTTAATTCCAAGCAAAGTTCATCTTTTGGCAACACCAGAGTGAATGACACTTCTGGAGAGTCTTTAGCTCTTACCTCAGCTAATAGACGACATAGTGACCACATCGAAACCAAAGTAATATTAGGTTGCTCATTTACCCCTGCAAGTAACTTAAATTGCTCAACTAAACCTGACAGTCGTCTTAAATTACGCTGAACTAACTCATTACTTTGTTGCGCATCATACAAGGTATTCTGCAGCACGCTTTTAGACAAAGACTCTGTTTCTAAACTATATTTTATACGCGCCAACTGTTCCTGAATAAGAGATGCTGCGGTGATCGCCGTACCTGCAGGCGTATTCATTTCATGTGCTACGCCAGCGACAAGTCGACCTAAGGCCTGTACTTTTTGTTGCTGTAATAACTGCCTTTCAATACGCTGAAGGTGTTGGTGAGCTTGAATATTCTCCAAAGCTACCGCAAGAAACTCAACCAGCATACAAAGTGGTGATGTTATGGCAGCATCAAAATACTGCGTTTTTTGTGCGACCAAAAATACCATACCATAAATCTTTTGCTCTCTACTCACGGTAAGCTGTAATACTTCTTTGGCTTTCAGCATGTTCTGTAGCGCTTGTGGAAGGGATTGCAAAACAGCAGAGGGCAGCGGCTTAAGTATGCTTACTCGTTGCTCAGAGATAGCGGTTAAATTCTCGGGCAAAGCTGGCATAAACACGATATCTGCACATGACACACTGTCTGCTTGCGGTTGTACAAAAAAAAGTAAGGCTTGCTCAAACTCTGCTAATTGCCGCGCAGCTTGCACAAAATCCTGCCACACCAAATCTAGCTGTAAGTGCGCAGTAAGATCTTTACCTAAATCACCAAGTAGGGCCAACTCTTGTTGCCGCTGTTGAGCTTGAAGCGCGCGCTGATAAGAAGCAGCAATTTCAGATTCATAATGAATCAGCTGACGTACACGCCACTGCCTATATCGATAAAACAGCACAAAGGCTGCCAAAAGCAGAGCAGCATAAATAATATAAGCCTGAACAGAGCGATACCAGGGTGGAATAATGTGTACCGGAAAATTCAAACTGGCTGCCAGTTGGTTATTGTGCAAATAAATAGCCTCAACCAATAAACGGTAGCGACCAGCAGGTACACCGGCATAAGCATAGTGCGCAGAATCGCTACTGCGACTCCAATCTGGATCATAGCCGACTAATTTAAAGCGAAACCTTAGTTGCTCTGGATACCGAAACTCTGAAAATTGTAAGGCAAACTCTAACCAGTGCTCTGCTTCTGGCATCAAAAAAGGCTGCTTAGGATCCAAAGGACGCCAGTCACCGGTACCCGTTCTAACTTGAACATGTCGCACCAATTTCTCTGTTTTCTCAGGCTTCAGTTGGGAAGGGTCTACAATTAACATCCCTACCATAGTCATAAAGATTAAATGATCATTTTGCCAATAAGCACCTCGCTGATAAGAAATTTCAGGTAAAACACCATCAGCCCAAGCAAATTTCTGCCATTGCTGCTTAGCAATATTAAAGCGAGCTACACCATTGCGGGTGCCAAGCCAAATATCTCCCTGATGCACAATAATACTTTGTAAAGTGATATCTAAATGAGGTGGTACAACAAAAATCTGCGCTGACTCCGAAGGGTCCTGACTCACTTTAATTAACGCTTGCGAGCTACTCAGCCAAAACTGACCTTGCTCATCTACGGCAAAGTCGCTTAAAAATCCCACTCCCTGATATGCATAAACCAAATGCAAAGCGTTATCTGTAACGCGATACAAACCAAATTCACCCAACGCCCATAATTGCTGCTGTGGGTCTTCAGCAATTTTAACAAAACGACGTTGCCTATCCGCTAGTTCTGGGTTTGCTAGCGGCCAGCGCTTAAAGCGTTGCTGATCTCTGTCAAATAGCAGCAAGGATCCTTGATCGGTAAACCAAGTACGTTGCTGCTGATCGGTAAATATATGCCGCACACGTCGCTGCGGTCCCTCTTGCTCAGTAGTTTGTGGTCCAAACTTGGTAAATTGCTTTGTAGAAGCTTGATAACGCAGTAAGTAGTCTTGGCTACTCACCCACAATTCATCTTTACCTGCATGGTGAATTGCAGAGATCAACAAAGGGCGATCTTCATTCTGGCTTGCTAAAAATTGCCGAACTGTTGGGGTCATATCTGTAAGTGTTTGCGTGTTTCGATCCAGCGTTAATAAACGTGCAAAAGCTTCAACCAGCCAAATAACATCCGGTTGGCCCAAACTGGCAGCATACCAACGTAAGGTTGTATCTTTATGTTGTAAGTAACGAAAAGGGGTTGGTTGCAATGAGATTTGTACTAAATGCTCAGCGGTCAGAGCAAATAACCAGCCCTGTTCTGAAAAGGCTAAGCTTATTACCGTATTATCCGGCAAACGACTATTTTCTCTGGTTAAATGATGTACTACTGCGCCTTGGTGATTTAAAGCATAAATGCCAGCACCCATGGTACTGACCCAAACTCGTCCTGCCATATCTTGTTGCAAAGATCTTATAGGCGCGGATAAAGGCGCGCCCAAGTTTGCAGTCTTAAAATCTACCAGAGACAGGGTTATAAGCTGAGTACCGCTGGCCATTATCAGTTTTTTGCCATCGATAATAATTGGTTTAACACCATCCCCTGCAACAATATCTTCGAGCATTGGTCTGGTGATCTCTGGCAAACCAGTCAAATCTGTCAGATAACTAAGCTGTTGTGATTTGACATCAAACTGATATAAAGCGCCATTACCGAACAAAATGAGTGGTTTGTCCGCGTGACAAAGGAGGACAATTCCAGAAAGCGCAACTTGTTCAGCACTAAATAGTGCTTGCTGTTCCCCCGTTCGAGTATCAATAAGTTGTACCGAACCAAAACCCGCGGTCAATAAACGCTGTTGATCGGTTGATAAACACATACTATTGACGGTATAACGGGGCAATTCACCACGATCAAAGCCGTCAGAACGCACATGCTGTAATGTCCCCGTAGCAAGTTGATAGCGATAAACCCCGTTTTGACGAGTACCCAGCCATAAACTATTTACATCTTGACTTAACACACTGCTCAGCCAAGTCTGCGTAGATTGAATGTCATAACGTTGCCAACTTTGGCCATTAAAAGCACTAACTTGCTCAGGAGTAGAATGCCATACCAACTGATCGGTACCAGCCATGATACGGCCACGCCGGAGATCTAACGGATAAGTTTTTACTAAGGGTGCTTGCTTAACATTTGGCAACAACGGAGTAATATCAGAGGCTTGCCCCAAAGAACTAAAAAATAGTAACAAAAAAAATAAAATTATGATACTTTTCTGCATAAAACAAAAATAAAATTTACAAATCACTGTTTTATTTGAAAGCATCTGCCTAAACATTCATTTGAGGTATATTAATTAAATAGCTTAGTAGCGTTATTTGTTTTTTCCAACTTATTAGTGATAACCATTTAAAAACTCAAGGTTGTGCTGCTTTACTCAGCAGGTAAGGTAATTGGAAAAGGTGATCGCGTTAACTCAAAAAAACATTAAACGACGAATGCCATGCGCTTATCTTACCAACGCCACTCTCACCTTAGCCGTTTTTTACTATACTAATGATGGCGTTTTTCACATATTAAATGCTGTATCAATAGAAGACATACCCGCTGCATGGCTGGAATGTTCTGTAACAAACCAATAGCTAGGATTTTTAACAATGAACGCTGATATTAAAGATAAGAGAAAAAATCCTTCACTTAATTGGGCTTGTAAATTCAAAGATCCTGAGCAAGAGCTTCGTTTTATCGCGGTAAAATTAAATCAAGACCGCCTAATAATCCAGTTGCTATTACTTGTTGTATCAATAGTCTTTACAATTTTACTATTTTTTGATCATATGGTCATTAAGCCCCATTACTGGCCTGTAGCCGCGTTATCTTGGCGTGGTGGCTTGGTATTGCTTTGCTTAATAGCAGTAGTTTATTTAAAAATGGTAAAAAATGATGAGGGGTTTAGGGTTATACTTTTTGTATTAACGCTCACCATACTTGCAAACTTACAAGGTATGGTACTCATTTATAACGACGATTACTTTTTACATGTGCTGTTTGATATAATAATTATTATAGCGATTTATTTTTCTACGTTATTTAGTTTTGTTAAATCTGTAGTGTTATGCATTACATACGCATTAACCGGTTTTTTTATTATTTATTTTTCTAAACATATCGATGCCTATTCCCTTTTTATTGTCGCTATGAGTTATGTAGCTACAAACTTGACGGGCATAATTATTTCAAGGCATGAGCACATACTTAAGCGTCAATTTTTTAGTCGGAAAGAAGACTTACAAGAATTTGCGGCGGATATGAAAAATAAGGCATTTTTAGATCCTCTTACCGGTATCAGTAACAGACGTGCTTTTTATGAATTTTTTCTAACCCTAAAGCGGACCGCAAGTAGACTGGCAGGTTCAGAGAATAAAGTCTGTTTTGTTTTATCTGATATCGACTTTTTTAAAAAAATTAATGACAGATACGGACATGATGTTGGCGATCAGGTTTTAATTAGCTTTGCTCATTTTCTCACGCAATCAATACGTCCAACCGATCAGGTTTTCCGATTCGGTGGTGAAGAGTTTTTAATTATCTTTGTCGGGTGTAATTTCGAGAGCGCTATGCAGCGTACGGAGGAATTAATTAAGAATCTTAATGAAAACCCATTGGTTTTAAATACTGATATGTTTCCTGTAACGGCAAGTTTTGGGCTATCGATCTTAAATAGTAGTGATACAGAGGTTAGCGTAGTGACTAGAGCAGATAAAGCCTTATATCAAGCAAAAAATTCTGGCCGAAATCGTCTTTGCACTATGGAATGAAAATGCGACAGTATTACTTTTTAGATACGATTGCTATTATTTGCCGCGCTAGCTTTGCCTGTGTGTTGGGAAAAAGTGAACTTAGCTTTTTTACCCATTTTATTTTTGAAGTTGTTAAGCGGATAATCAAGAAAGCGGAATCAAAACCAGTAGATTGGTTAAGATTTCAGGATCGCATGCTTGGTTTTGTTTACTCGAACTCAAAGCTTATCCACAGCACGTCCTATAAGATTAGTGATGTTACTGTTTATACTTTTTCGCCAAAAGAGAATGCGCGCTTAAATAACCTTATCGTCTATTTTCATGGTGGAGGCTTTGTTCTACATTCTAAAAATATTTACAGAGAATTTTGCCAGCGATTAGCTCTCAAAACAGAGCTAAACTTAATATTTCTTGATTATCAGCTAGCGCCTGAAGCACAGTACCCTAAGATCCACAACGACTGCCTTAATGCTTTGGTTGCTATTATTGAACAAAATCCTGATGCAAGCCTTCAATTAGTAGGTGATTCAGCAGGTGCAAATATCCTAATCTATTGTTATCAGCATCTAAATAAAAAACATAAAGCCTCTATCAGTAGTGTTGCCTTAATCTCACCTTGGCTCGAGATTGGTGTAAAACCTGAAGCATGTTTAAAAGCAAGTCAAAACGATTATTTGACGTATGCAATTTTAAAAAAATGGCAAGAAAGTTACTGTGACGAGAATCAATGCTGTGAATTAAATACACTCATCAATAATATTGATTTGACGAACTCTCCAAGATTTTTTTTGCAGTATTCTTGTGCCGAAACCCTCTCTAGCCAGGCGGAATGTTTTATTGATAGAGTTAGACAGCATGGCATAAACATTCAAATTAGCCAGCATCCAGCGCTTTTCCATATCTTTCAAATTATTGCGATGGACGCGCCAGAAGCAAGCAACGCTTTAAATGAGTTATGTTATTTTTTGGTAAGTGACACAACCGTTTGATATTTGGAATTGCTCTAGCCTATCTCTTGCACGAAGATCTTTGAATTTAACAATAGTGCTAAGTGAAGCTTTCTCTGTTGCTAGGAAAGATTATTCCTGCATTGCCACTAGACCAGTTACCCCTCGCCAAGCTATCACTGCGCGGTTAGAAGCGATGTAGGCGCGAAAGCGCTCACCCAAGGCAAACAAAAAACACAAGTCATTGAATAATAAGGGCTTAAATTCTGGCATGAAAATTCCATAAGCATAACACTGCTTTTACTGGTGATGCTTATGGATATTAAAATCTCCCCCAAACGTCCTTATGGAAAATATTTCCTTTTCACAATTGGCATAACGCTTTGCCTAAGTCTTATTTTTACATTATTACGTCCGGTTGTGCCCACAGTGTCACGGCAAGACACCGCCTTTGCAACTGTACAACAAGCAGATTTGACACTATACAGTGATGCACTTGGTGAACTGGTTTCGCGCCAGCAACGTTTGCTAACTGCACCCGCCTCGGGCGTTATTGCTGAAATCCTCTATAGACCGGGTAGCGAAGTTAGTGAAGATACCGTAATTATTCGCGTTGAAAACCCTGAGTTAGCGCAACAAGTAATAACCGCAGAAAATGCATTGCAAAAAATGCAGGCCGAGCTACGTGCCTTTGCGGCCCAGCAGCACAGCCAACTATTAGAGCAACAAGGCAAGCTGGCAGAGCTAGAAAACCAACTCGCGCAAGCTGAACTGGAATTGCAGGTAAATGAAGAACTCGCAGCCAATGGCGTTGCTGCGCGGATTGAACTGCAACGGGCAGGTTTAAGAGTTGCACAGCAACGCCAGCGTTTGGCATTTGAACAACAAAAACAAACACAATTCGCCCTGCTCCAAGAAGCTGAGTTTTCACAAAAACAGCTACAATTGCAGCAACTGACCAGCGATTACCAACTGCTTGCAGAACAACTTGCCAGTATGCATCTCAGCGCAGGAATAGCGGGGTATTTACAGCAACTGGATGTAGAGCTCGGTCAAAGCGTTAACAAAGGCCAGCCGCTTGCCAGAGTAGGCAGCCAGCATCAACTTGATGCCCGCATTATGTTAAATCAACGACATGCCGAACAGATTTATATTGGCAGCCCGGTTAGCATTGAAAGTCGCTTTGGGGTGATTCAAGGTCATATTAGCCGCATAGAAGCCGTAGTTCAGCAAGGTAGTATCTTGGCAGAGGTACAACTACCTGACACACTCCCCGCCGGAAGTCGCCCGCAACAAAAAATCTCAGCCAAAGTCCAGTTGGGCCAAAAACCAGCCGCGCTCTATGTCATACAAACACCTGGGTTAAGGCCTAATAGCACGCAAAGGCTGTTTGTAAAAACGTCAGCGCATCGCGCAGAAGCCAGAGAGGTGCAGTTTGGCGAGTTAAGTGGTCGCCAACTCCTCGTCGCTGGGGGCTTGAGCGCTAATGAGCAGTTTCTGGCCTTGGATAAACCTGAATGGCAACAGTACCCATTTATAAAACTACAATAGATAAAACAGGAAGTTAAAATGAAAGAACCTCTTATTGTGTTAAATAATATTGAAAAAGCGTTCCGACATGTAGATATCGCAACCTTAGCCCTACAAGGTATCAGTTTAACGGTTACTCCCGGTGAATTTATTGCGATTACCGGACCTTCGGGTTGCGGTAAGTCGACCTTATTGTCCATTCTGGGTTTAATGGATAAAGCTGATGCTGGTGACTACCTGCTGGCAGGTATCAACACCCAACAACTCAGCACCAATCAACGTACCGCTATTCGCAATCAGCACCTCGGTTTTGTCTTTCAGTCGTTTAATTTAATTGACGCCATGACGGTGTTTGAAAATGTGGCCCTGCCACTGCAGCACCGGGGTGTAAAACGAGCCGCCGTGCAAGAACGTGTTCAGCAATGTTTAGCATTGGTTGATATGGCGCATAGAGCCAACTTTTATCCAAATCAGCTCTCTGGCGGTCAACAACAGCGCATTGCTATTGCACGGGCTTTAGCTGGATCACCGCAATTGCTACTGGTCGACGAACCCACCGGCAATTTAGATAGCAAGAACGGGGATGCCATTATGCACTTACTGCAACAATTGAATCAGCAAGGCACCACCATCGTTATGGTAACCCATGATTTTCGTTATAGCAGCCTGGCCAGCAGGCAAATTCAAATGTTAGATGGTCAAATTATTGCCGAGCAAAAAATACAGGATATTGCCTAATGTTAGTACTTCAGCATTTAAGATTTGGCTTAAAACGCCTGTATCTGCAACCTCGCTTATGTCTACCGGTCATTATCAGCTTAGGCTTAACACTGGCGGCGGTATTAGTGGTTATCACCTTGTGCTACCACGTTATGATAAAACCTGTACCGCATATTAAACAGGTTGAACAAGTCAGTCTGCAAAAGCTTTATGGTCAATTTGGCGCTGTCCATTTAAATATGCTAGATCAACAACGCTTTGCTGGTTTACAACGCCATTTTGGCCACTATGGCGACTGGGGGTATTTCTCATCTGAATCTACAACAACACCAAAAGCCGAGTTATTGATTAATGATCAGCGGGTAGAAGGCACCCTTTTTAC
>CAZNXI010000079.1:0-12742 GCA_964577005.1 uncultured Rheinheimera sp. | reverse complement strand
TTTAGCGTCGGTGTTGGATCGCTGCCAAACTGCGATGGGCTCGCGCTTATTAAAACGCTGGATCCATGCACCACTGCGGGATCAGGCCTTGCTAAACCAACGCTATGCCGCAGTCAATGAATTAACCGATGACTACGAAGCGCTGCAACCACAATTAAAACATATTGGCGATATTGAACGGGTGATTGCCCGTTTAGCGCTTAAAAGCGCCCGGCCGCGTGATTTCTCGCGCTTACGCCATGCCTTAGCGGCCTTGCCTGAGCTGCAACAACAGCTTACGCTGGCTAGAAGCCCGCTACTGTTACAGCACGCTGCACACAGTGAACCACTGCCCGACTTACTGGCATTGTTAACTGCGGCTATTGTTGAAACACCACCAGCGTTAATCCGTGACGGCGGCGTTATAGCAAGTGGTTATAATGCCGAATTAGATGAATGGCGCAGCTTAGCCAATGGTGCAACCGATTATTTAATGGCGCTGGAACTGCGTGAGCGCGAGCGAACCGGTATTAGCTCACTTAAAGTCGGCTTTAACAAGGTACATGGTTTTTATATTGAAACAGGCCGCAGTGCCGACGATAAAGTGCCAGCAGACTACATTCGCCGGCAAACCCTTAAAAATAATGAACGCTACATTATTCCCGAACTAAAAGAGCACGAAGATAAAGTCTTGGGCAGTCAGAGTAAGGCGCTAGCGTTAGAAAAACAACTTTATGAGCAGCTGTTTGCACTCGTTAGCCCCTATTTAGCCCAATTACAGCAGCTAGCCAGCGCGCTGGCCGAATTAGATGTGTTAGCCAGCTTTGCCGAGTGCGCGGTGGTGCATCAGTATTGCCGCCCACAATTAAGCAGCGAAATTGGTATTACTATTCAGCAAGGCCGGCATCCGGTTGTCGAACAGGTATTAAAAGATCCCTTTATCGCCAATCCTTTGCAGCTAAGTACTGCACGGCGAATGCTAATGATCACCGGCCCCAATATGGGCGGTAAATCCACCTATATGCGCCAGACGGCATTGATTACGCTTATGGCGGCAATAGGCAGCTTTGTCCCAGCCGAGCAAGCCATTATAGGTCCTATCGATCGGATCTTTACCCGAATAGGCGCCTCAGACGATCTTGCCTCGGGTCGCTCGACCTTTATGGTGGAAATGACTGAAACTGCGACAATTCTGCATCATGCCACGGCGCAAAGCTTGGTACTGATGGATGAAATCGGTCGTGGTACCAGCACCTACGATGGGTTAAGTCTAGCTTGGGCCTGTGCGGACTATCTGGCCAGCAACATTAAAGCCCTTACCTTATTTGCAACCCATTATTTTGAACTAACGCAATTGCCAGATTTACTGCCCGGCGTTGTCAATGTGCATTTAGATGCGGTTGAGCATGGTGATAGCATTGTCTTTATGCATCATGTGCAGGAAGGCGCTGCCAGCAAAAGCTTTGGCTTACAGGTCGCACAATTGGCGGGCGTGCCAAAACATGTGATTGCCCAAGCGAAGCAAAAACTGCGGCAGTTAGAACAACAAATACCAGACGCAACTACTGCACCGACAACTTCACCGACAAGTAAGCAGGCCGCACAGCCGCCGTTGTCGCAGCAACAATTAGATTTATTGGCGCCTGAGCACCCAGTATTGTTGCAATTACGCCAATTGCAACCGGATGAGCTCAGTGCCAGGCAAGCGCTGGATTTACTATACCAACTAAAACAACAGCTTGATGCTTAAAACCAGACTCAGCTAAGGTAGCTGGTAACAACAGCATAAGGAAAAAATATGCTAGTGAAGGACGTCAGTTTATCTGCAGTGGTCGCCGGCTTTGTCGCGGTGCTAGTGGGTTTTGCCAGCTCGGTTGCTATCGTCTTTCAAGCGGCAGCAGCAACGGGTGCCGGCAGTGATATTATGGCATCCTGGCTGCTGGCTCTGGGTATCGGTATGGCCATCACCTGTATTGGCCTGTCCTGGTACTATAAAGCCCCGGTCATTACCGCCTGGTCAACACCGGGCGCCGCATTACTGGCGGGCAGTTTACAAGGGCTCAGTCTGGCCGAAGCCACCGGCGTCTTTCTGTTTACTGCTGCACTGGGGCTGATTATCGGCCTTAGCGGTATGTTTGAACGCTTAACCAAACTCATCCCATTACCTTTAGCCAGCGCTATGCTAGCAGGCATCTTACTGCAATTTGGCTTTGCCATTTTTAGCGCCATGCAAAGCGAGTTACTGCTGGTCGGCGTTATGTGTGTTACCTATTTAGTCGCTAAAGCCTTTAGCCCGCGTTATGCCATTTTATTGGTATTGTTAAGTGGTATTGGCACGGTGGTTGTTGCCGGCCAGCTTGATTTGTCAGGAGTAACCTTAACGCTGGCAACACCCGTTTGGGTCACACCCGAGTTTTCCATTGCCGCCATGCTGGGTGTTGGCTTACCGCTATTAATTGTGACCATGGCTTCGCAAAATATTCCCGGTGTTGCCGTGCTGCGCGCCAGCGGCTATAGCACGCCAGTATCCCCCTTAATTACGAGCACCTCATTAAGTACACTGCTGCTGGCACCTTTTGGGGCGTTTTCCATTAATCTGGCCGCCATTACTGCGGCGATTTGCAGCGGCAACGAAGCGCATCCTGAAGCAGCAAAACGCTATATTGCCGGCATAGCAGCAGGTCTATTTTATTTACTCTTTGGTTTAGCTGGCGCAACGGTTGTAGCCTTATTTGCGGCCTTTCCGACTGCCATGGTTGCGGCGTTAGCCGGGCTGGCCTTAATCAGCACCATTGCCGCCAATTTATATAGCTGCACTCAGGATAGTGACTACCGCGAAGCCGCAGTGATCACCTTATTAGTTACCGCGTCCGGCGCCAGCTTCTTCGGTATCGCCTCGGCGTTTTGGGGGTTATTAGCTGGCATTAGCACGGTAATGATTCCCAAACTATCGAAAAAGGGTTAGCGTTAATCTCAAGCGATGATAGGGTTGCGCAAGCTTGCCCTAGCAGGCTAAGCTCTGAACTATCATAAAAACAATAAGGAAAAATGATGCGCTTTTCGAACATTGCTTTATTAACCGCAAGCTTACTGCTTTCAAGCCAAGCACTAGCCAGCAGCAAAAATGTCACAGAGGCAGAGGCTCGTGCTTTACATCAACAGATTTTAACCATCGATACCCATGTCGATATCGGGCGTGGTTATGCCACACATCTGTTAGATCCGGGTGGTTTTACCAAGGCCCAGGTCGATTTACCAAAAATGCGTGCTGGCGGCCTCGATGCCGTATTCCTGATTGTCTATGCCGCACAAGGTGCGCTGACTGCCGAAGCATATCAGCAGGCTGCCAATACCGCCGAGCACAGTTATCAGGCCATTATGCGGATGATTCGTGCCTATCCCGAGCAAGTGGGGTTAGCCCGCACTGCAGATGAGGTAGAAGCCTTGCATCAAGCCGGTAAACGTATTGTGTTATTGGGTATGGAAAATGCTTATCCATTAGGTGACAGTATCAAAGATGTACCGAAATGGGCCGAACGCGGTATTCGTTATGTTGGCTTAACGCATATTGGCCATAATCAATTCTCGGGAAGCTCTAACCCTAGAGCCGATCTTAACGACAGTGAAACAGATCCCGGTTTATCCGAATTAGGTCGTGCCTTGGTTAAATCGCTTAATCAGCATGGTATTCTGATTGATGTGTCGCATGTGGGTAAAAAGTCGATGCTAGAAGCTATTCAGCTGTCTACAGCGCCGGTGATTGCCTCACATTCTAGCGCGATGACTGTGCATGCCAACTTACGTAATTTAGATGATGAGCAATTAGATGCGATAAAGGCTAATGGCGGCGTGGCGCAAATGGTGGCCTTTCGCGGCTATGTCGCCCAACTGGATCCCGCTTTAGCTGCCGCTATTGGTGAATTACGTCAACAGTATTTACCTAATGGCTGGGCCAATGCGAACGATGAGCAACGCTTAAACTACGATGCGAAATTAAAACAACTACGTCGCAGTCATCCTGATGTCACTTTAGCACAATTTGTTGATCACATTGATTATGCTGTAAAACGTATCGGGATTGCCCATGTCGGCATCGCTTCTGATTTTGATGGCGGTGGTGGAGTAGCAGGCTGGGATGATGCCAGTGAAACGTTGAATGTTACTTGGGAGCTGATGCGCCGAGGCTATACTCAAGCACAAATTGAAGCCCTGTGGGGAGGAAATGTACTGCGTATCCTTCGCCAAGCCGAACAGGTCGCTAAGCAGTAATTAAGTCACACTTAAACAGTCCGACATAACCTTGCTACAGAGATGGATAAAAAGCCGCGTTACACACTTGCTGCAACGCGGCTTTTTAAAAAGTTACTCTTGAAACAGCGTTTCTATGTTAAGGCCCTGATGGGTAACAATTTCTCGTAACCGACGCAGTGCTTCAACCTGAATTTGCCTTACTCGCTCCCGCGTTAAACCAATTTCATGTCCCACATCTTCCAAAGTAGAAGGTTCATAGCCTAACAGACCAAAACGTCGCGCTAACACTTCACGCTGTTTCGGATTTAATTCTTCTAACCAAATCACCAGATGCTGTCGGATATCCGCATCTTGTAACTCTAATTCTGGACCTAACTCCTTTTCATCTGCTAATACATCTAACAGCTGCTTCTCAGATGAGCCCGCAACAGGCGTATCGACAGAGGTGATTTTCTCATTTAGCTTGAGCATTTTCCGCACTTCAGCAACCGGCTTATCTAAAGCGGCAGCGATTTCTTCTGCGGTAGGTTCATGATCTAATTTTTGCGATAACTCTCGGGCTGCTCGCAAATATATATTTAGCTCTTTAACGACATGGATAGGTAAGCGGATAGTACGAGTTTGATTCATTATAGCTCGTTCAATCGTTTGTCTAATCCACCAGGTAGCATAAGTCGAAAAGCGAAATCCCCTTTCTGGGTCAAACTTTTCTACCGCTCTGATTAACCCTAGGTTGCCTTCTTCAATCAGATCTAATAAAGCTAAACCACGATTGATATAACGCCGGGCAATTTTAACAACTAATCGTAGATTACTTTCAATCATGCGTTTTCTAGCAGCTTTATCCCCTTTTAGGGCGAGACGGGAAAAGTAAACTTCTTCTTCGGCGGAGAGGAGGGGCGAAAAACCAATTTCACCAAGATAAATTTGTGTCGCATCCAATGCTTTTTGACTATCATCTCGAGCTAATAGCTCATCTAAGCTGCTATCATCTGCGGATAACTCGAGTAACTCTGTTTCTAAATCCTCATCGTTTATTAGGTTATCATCTGTTAAATCATCTTCTTTTAACTCAGTTAAATTGTTATCTTTTGTCACCATATAATATTCCCCATTACTAAAAACGCCCTATAGGCACGCCTTTGCTTCCTAGCAAGTGAACACATTTATTATTATTTTATTTCTTCTACTTCGGAAGATACCGTTGTGGATCAACCGATTTACCTCTAAACCGTATTTCAAAGTGTAACCGAGTGCTCGACGTATCGGTATCACCCATTTCGGCTATTTGTTGACCAGCTTTCACATTTTGGCGCTCTTTTACCAAAATGCGCTTATTATGAGCATAAGCACTTAAATAATCATCATTGTGTTTTATGATGATTAAATTACCATACCCCCTCAAAGCATTGCCGGCATACACCACTTGGCCATCCGCTGCCGCACTAATGCGAGCACCATCTCGACCGGCGATTTGCAAACCTTTACTACCATGTTCAGCGGAGGAAAATCGAGCCAGAATTTGCCCTCGTACAGGCCATTGCCAATTAACCCGCCCAGAAGCAACTGAGGGCGAAGGCAATACCGTTGGTTTTTCGGGTGTTGATTGCACTTGACCATAACCCTTTTGCGAATTAGCCGCAACTGATTTAGCTGGCTTTGCTTTATTTGTAGGGCTTCTGGGGCCAATTGGAGTATTTTTAGAAGTACTTGTTGATTTAGCAGGTATAGCGCCTTGCAACTGCAGCACTTGTCCGGGAAAAATCGTATAAGGTGCACGAATACTATTTCTAGCAGCCAGCGCTCGAAAATCTTGGCCGGAACGAAACGCAATAGAATATAGCGTATCACCACGCTGCACCACATACTGGCTTTGTGTCAGGGATACACTTTGCCGCTGTTGCATTTGTTGCTTTCTTAACTCTAAGGTTGTTACCGGTGCAGGAGCAGAGCGGTTAGAACAAGCTGTGAGTTGTAAAAAAATAACAAAAAACAGGGTTGCTTTTGCAAGCAACCAACAAGCATTATGTTTTGTTACAGCAATGCCAACAATAATTACTTACTCCTTGGCGCAAGTTTTAGTGTTCCGGTGTCTTTGCGGGTAAATTACCTAACAGCCTCTCCAAATTTAGCAACAGCAACATCACAATAACCGCAGCGATAAAACAGCCGGTAGCAAGTAATACATCATGTTGACCAAACTTCTCGGCGTAATTGGCTGGACTCAACATTTCGCCTCCTGCCTGCCATGGCCATAACCGGTAAAGTGCCCCTACCACCACGCCAGTGAGTAAGGCCAACATAGCGTCATGGCAGCGTTGTAACAGCCACTTTAAAAAATGCGTAAAACTTAGCAAGCCGATAATACAACCCGAAGCAAATAAAAACAGCACACTAAATTGTAATTCTCGAACAGCCAGCGTAACTGGGGTGTACATACCCAACAATAACAAGATAAAACTGCCAGAAATACCAGGCAAAATCATCGCACAAATCGCAATAGCACCAGCAGCAAAAAACATCCAACTCGCAGGTTGCAACTCAACTGCGGTTAACATGCTCACCCCTAGCGCAAAGATGGCGCCGATCAAAAACAGCACACTGCGCCAAAGACTCCATTTTACCGCCATTAATAACACAGGTAATGCGGTTAAAATCAACCCATTGAAAAACGCCCAAACCGGCACAGCCCGATGTTCAAGTAACCAACTAATGATAGAAGCTAAAGAGAAAATACTGCCTAAAATTCCGGTTACTAAACACAGTAAAAAAGTGCCATCTACATGCAGCCAAAATGCGTTAAAACGGCCTTGCCAAAGTAATTTAATCGCTTGAATATTAATCGCACTGATGGCGTTTAATAAACGCTCATAAATACCCAAAATAAACGCCAAAGTACCACCCGATACACCAGGCACCACATCCGCAGCCCCCATGGCCATCCCTTTTATAATCCATTGCAAATAATTCATAGTTTTCCTGAAAAAATAAAAATCAGCTCACGCTAACTCACCTGGCACTAAAGGCACAAAGCGAACAGTCTCAATGTCTTGGCTCTGCCATTCATCAGCTTGGCGCTGATAAACACGCAACACTTGCTGCTCAGCCCCCACTGGAATCACTAAACGCCCGCCCTCGGTTAATTGCTCTAGTAAAGCTTGTGGCACATCATTTGGCGCAGCAGTCACAATGATACTGTCAAAAGGGGCTTTACTTAACCAGCCTTGCCAGCCGTCACCATGTTTCATAGAGACATTGTGTAAATCTTGCTGTTGCAATCGGCGCTTGGCTTGAAACTGTAACGATTTAATCCGTTCCACAGAACAAACATGGCTAAATAAACGGGCAAGGATAGCGGTTTGGTAACCAGAACCAGTACCTATTTCTAATACTTTGCCGCTACTACCGCCTTGTAGTAATAACTCGGTCATTCTGGCAACAATATACGGCTGCGAAATCGTCTGCCCCAACCCTATTGGCAAAGCGGTATTCTCATAAGCCTTATGTGCTAATACTGGCTCAACAAAGAGGTGGCGCGGCGTCTGAGCAATAGCCGATAACACTCGCTGATCTTTAATACCATCGAGTTGTAATTTTTGCGCTAACACTTGCGCACTGCGGGAAGTCACTACGGCCATAACTATAAAGCTATCCCATCGAGCCAACGGGTTAGGTTTTCCATACTTTTATAAGCAGACATATCGACATGCAAAGGCGTTATCGACGCATAGCCGTTCGCAATAGCATGAAAGTCAGTACCCTCACCCGCATCTAATTCTGGCCCCAAAGAGCCATACCAATAAATTTTCCGGCCCCATGGATCAGTTGAACTCGTCATGGTCTCCGCTTTGTGGCGACGCCCCAAACGAGTAACCTTGATGCCTTTTAATTCGTTTAGCGGAATAGCTGGGACATTAATATTCAAAATTTGGTCGGCAGGTAAAGGATGAGATTGTAATTTACGAATCACCTCTACAGTGACATGCGCGGCAGTAGCAAAATGTTGTTCGTCGCGCCCAGCAAGTGATACTGCTATAGCTGGCAGTCCCAAATGGCGGCCCTCTGTTGCCGCAGCAACAGTTCCAGAATACAGTACATCATCTCCTAGGTTTGCACCATGATTAATGCCAGCTACCACTAAGTCTGGGGTAAAATCGAGTAATTGACTTATAGCTAAATGCACACAATCCGTTGGCGTGCCATTTACTGAAATAAAACCATTTTCCAAGCGGTGCGTGCGCAGAGGATTAAGCAGCGTTAAAGAGTTACTGGCACCGCTACAGTTCCGATCGGGCCCTACGGTGGTCACCTCTGCTAGCTGTGATAAGGCGTGTTGAAGTACCTGGATACCACGGGCATGCACACCATCGTCATTACTTAATAAAATTCGCATTTAACACTCCATCTGCGCAAGCGCTCGGGCACTATCTTGATAACAGACTAATTCTCTTAGCACACTAGTAGCAAAGCAGCCTGCAGGTAACGCGAAGCGCAGTAAAACATGCTCTGCATTCACCTCTGCGGTCAGTTGTTCAGGTATTAATCGCATACTTCTACGTCCTGCTTGCACTCGTAAGTTAATTAGCCCAGCGACCCAATGCTGCCATGGCGCTAACGTCTTTTGTTCAAACTTTTCCGCTTCAGTCGCCACCAGCACTTTGCCGTCTCCGACCAAGGGTGCCGTCAAATGAATATCTGCACTATACAAGCGCTGCATCAGTACGTCATCGACAACAGTAATCTGGAAAATTGAACCTGAACCATGCAACTGAACCACATCACCGGGTAGCAAGCGATCATAACAATGCTGCTCTAATCTAGCTGAAAGCACCTGATTAAATAAAAAAGAGCGGCTTGCTGATAAAGCTAAACCACGTAAATAGCGGTCAGCAATACTTTCTCCGCTAAATAGGCGCTCTGCCAGCTGTAAATTCCCACCATTAATCCCAAAACGTTGTTCACCATAGTAATTAGGTACGCCAGCTTTAACTTGCTCAAGTCTGCTCAGCAGGGCGTTAAGGTCGGAAACCTGACTTAAACGTATCGTAAAATGATTACGCTTTAAAGCACCTAAACGCAATTTACGATAATGTCTGACCACTTGCAGGATCTTAGCGCCTTCGATTAGCCACTCTTGCCATGGCAGAACTTGTTTAATCGGCCATTTAAAGCAAAACCACTGCTGTGTTACCGCATGGCGATCTTTTAGCCCCGCATAGCTGATATCTCTTACCCTTAAACCGGTTAAACGTGCTAGCTCACGGGCAATAAACTGGGTGTTTTGCCCCGTTTTTTCAATTTGTAATAACAGATGCTCACCCGCACCACTAGGTTCAAAATTCAGCTCTTCAACTACCACAAAGTCGCTGGCTTCGGCTCTGATAATAGCGCTGACTGCAGGCTTACCATATAAATAGGTTAGGGGAAATTGCAACAAGCGATTTTGCGTTGCATGCGTGGCCAACTCGCTTATTTCTGACATAATAAAACCACTGCCTCTGCGGCAATTCCTTCTTTACGACCAACAAAACCTAATTTTTCAGTGGTGGTGGCTTTTACGTTAACTTGCGACAGCTGGCATGCCAGATCCGTGGCGATACAGGTACGCATAGCATCAATATGTGGCGCCATCTTAGGCGCTTGCGCCATAATCGTAATATCCAGATTACCAATCTGATAGCCCAACTGACTGACATCACTAAATACTTTACGTAACAAAATACGACTATCAATACCTTTAAATGCGCTATCAGTATCAGGAAAATGATGCCCAATATCGCCCAGGGCTAAGGCACCCAGCAACGCATCCGCCACAGCATGTAACACCACATCACCATCAGAGTGCGCTAATAAACCTTGTTCATAATCAATTTTAACGCCACCAAGCGTGACGGGGCCTGCGCCACCAAAAGCGTGCACATCAAAACCATGCCCTATTCGTATTGTCATTGTTGGTCTTGCTCCAGATAAAATGCCGCTAATTTTAAATCAGCAGGACGGGTAATTTTTAGATTGCTGCTATGTCCCTCAACCAACAGCACGGGTTCCCCAGCCCACTCCATGGCAGAGGCTTCATCAGTAACAGTCACCCCTGCAGCTAATGCTGCAGCGATATGTTGTCGTAATAATGCGGTTGGAAAAAATTGTGGGGTCAACGCATGCCACAAATCATCGCGCTCTACGGTATGACTGACCAACTGTGAACCGCGCTTCATGGTATCTCGTACCGGCGTGGCTAAAATTCCGCCATGACCAACAGCAATACAACGTGTCATTAATTGCCGAATATCTTCGGTAAGGACTAAAGGACGAGCAGCATCATGCACCAGCACCCAAGGCATTTGCTTAGCATCAATTTTCAATAGCGCATTTAAAACAGAATGAACACGCTCAGCGCCCCCATCAACACGAATTACTTGTGCTGACGGTATGCCGCTGCTAGCAAAGTAAGGATCATCTGGATGCAATGCCAAGTATATCTGTTTTACCGCGCTAACAGCTAATAGGGGCTGCATGCTGTGCTCAAGAATCGTTTTGCCCTGCAGTCGAAAATACTGTTTTGGAATGTCGGCTTGCATCCGTTTACCAACACCCGCAGCGGGTATGACCACGGCAATATCAGGAAATGTGTTTATAGACATTAAGGATCTCGCGGCACTATCCGAAAGAAGACTTCATCTTCCGCTATTAGCCCAAGTTCATTGCGGGCTCGCTCTTCAATGGCTTCCTGCCCCTGACGTAAATCATTTACATCCGCCAGCAGCATTCTATTTCGTTTTATAAGCTCCTGATTACTTGCTTGCTGTTTAGCAATTTCTGCTTGCTGCCTCAAGTAATCAGTCACACTGAGCTGTCCAAACCATAAACGGTATTGCAATGCAATCAGAACTATCAGCAGAAGTGCTATTAATATGCGCATAATCAGTATTGAGTTATCTCTGTCAGAATATTATGAAGCTTTAAGCAGTTACTGCAAAGCATTAAATCAGTCTGTTTTACCTAAATGCGGCCGAGCAAAATTACGCCAGTTCAGACGACTAGCCAGAAGTAGCTCACGTAAACTTAATAATCGCGGTTCTTTTTTTTGCATATTCAGCCATTGATGACCGCAACAGGCCGCCGTCATGATGTTTTTGTCAGGTTTTAACATAAACATATTACAATTTTCGTTTTGTAAAGGCATACCGTTAAACGCAAACCAGCCAAATTGATTGCAGTGCAGTTTCTGCTCTTTGAAATCCACTTCGTCTACACTGTCTAACAAAATGCTTTCTTGGGTATTTTCTTCGCTGTAAAGCGGCACGATCAAGCCTGGCTTAGCTGACTTTACATAAAACGATGTAATCGCATCGGCGGGCTGTTTATTCGCTGGACAGCGACTAAATTGTCTTGAAAACCAAGAAGCATTTTGACTATCTAGCCCCAGCGCAGTGTGATAGCCGAGGATACTACTCGCTGCCCGTCTAATATAAAAAGGTAGACTAGACAGCCGTTTTGGTAGCATTGGTAGTTCATCAGCAGGAGTCAATGCTAAACGCAGCAGTTCACGCTCATACAAAGCATTACACAGCTCGATATAAGTGTGATTCTCTGGCGTTAGCTGCCAAAAGTGTGGTTGATTTTCATGCATCATCGTCATGCATCGATGTTAGCCAATCGCTCCATTATTGTAAAAGACTAAATGTAAAGAAACAGCAGAAGGTCACTATATCAGCAGGCAAGCTGGACGCTGCCAAAAAAACAGGCTAACGTGTAAGCCTGTTTTTTGAAACCTACGAAATCATGAATCGTCGACAATTTTTTAAGGCTGCCGCCATTACTCCGATAGCCGTTATTTTAGGCACCAAGTTTGTTGCCACTTTACGCCCCTATTCTTTACAGACGTTACAAACGCAGTTACGTGGGCTGCAACCTGAGCGGTTGGTCAGTTCAGGCAGTTGGAATGTCAGTCAAATTTTCCAGCACTGCGCACAAAGTATTCGTTACTCTCTTTATGGCTATCCAGAACATTATTCGGCAGTCTTCAAAAATACTGCTGGCAAGCTAGCGCTAAATGCCTTTGCGGCTAAAGGCAGTATGCATCATCCTTTAGATGAAGTGATCCCCGGTGCGCCGGAGCTACAAGCTGATGTGCCAAATGATGTTGCTTTACGTGAATTACTATTTGAACTGCAGCAGTTTCTGCATTGGCAGGGCGAACTGGCGCCACATTTTGCTTATGGCAGTTTAACCAAAGCACAGTACTATGCGGCTCATTACCTGCATCTAGAAAACCATCTACTTGAGATCAGTCAGGTTTAAAGCATCAGTAAAAGGTTATAACGCATTATCTCTTAATTCAAACTCACTTTGCGCTAAGCCTTTAGCTGCTGGATCGCATTTAATTTGTACTCTAAAACCAAAAAATAAGTTATCCGCCGGATCAGGATGCCCAGTTTTATTTAAGCGTAAACTCACTGTATGCAATCCAAAAAAGAGTTGTTGCACCTCGGGACTATATTCTTGACGTAAG
>CAZNXI010000078.1:0-13003 GCA_964577005.1 uncultured Rheinheimera sp. | reverse complement strand
GAAGCATTTAAAGCTGCTAAAAAGCAGGATTAATTGCTAATGAGCAAGGGGCTACTGCCCCTTGCTTTCTCTTACTACAGATTTGCCGGAGGGTCTATGACCAAGTCTGAATTGATTGAAAAGTTAGCTACAGATTTTCCCCACCTTCAGGTCAAGGATGTTGAGGCCTCTGTAAAAGAAATTCTTGAGCAGATGGCACAATCACTTGCTTCCAGCGAGCGTATTGAAATTCGCGGTTTTGGTAGTTTTTCTCTGCATTACCGTGCACCACGTGTTGGCCGTAATCCCAAAACCGGTGACAAAGTGGAATTAGATGGTAAGCATGTACCGCACTTTAAGCCAGGTAAAGAATTACGCGATCGCGTGAAAGATAATACCTAATGCTGCTATTGCAGGTAATAGACGCGGAGCCGAGTGTTGCGTAAAGTCCTTTTTATTATTTTTAGCATAGCCGTATTAGTGCTTGGCTTTCTACTTGGTTCTACTAATCAACAGCTTACTGAGCTGAACTTATTAGTTGTTAAGCTTCCTTTGCGTGTTGTAGATATCGCTGTTATTTTCTTGGTAGTAGGTATCTGCTTAGGCATTATCTTTAGTTTGTTTTTTGCTTTGCAGCAAAAAACCAAACGCTGGTTAAATAACGCTACCGAAAATACCTGAACCTTATGCCTGAATTGCTATTCCTTTTGCTTCCTGTTGCCGCCGCTTATGGTTGGTTTATGGGGCGGAATAGCGTTAAGCATAAAGAACTCAAGGGTAGGGCAAGTATTACCCGAAACCTGTCTTCCGGGTTAAACTTTCTGTTAACCGATCAGGAAGACAAAGCGATAGAACAATTGCTAGAGTTGCTGGATATCGAAGCGACCACGATAGACACCTATTTGGCATTGGCTAACTTGTTTCGCCGTAAAGGGGACTGGGATAAAGCCATACGCATACATGAAAAACTTCACCAATTAAAGCTTCCCAAGCAACAAGCCCAACAGATTCAATTTGAACTCGCTAAAGATTATTATTCCGCGGGTTTATATGACAGAGCAGAATATTTACTACTCCAAATTGTGAGTTGCGAACCTCTTCTAGAAGCCATTCTTAAGCAACTTTTCAGTATTTTTCTAGCTACACATGAATTAAAAAAAGCCGTAGCCTTGGCTGATGAAGTTGACAAGACAAAATCTGCTTCACTCAGAATTGCCTTGGCAAATATGCATACTCAAACATTACAGGACTCTGGCGCTGCCGCAAATGAGCCGAAAACCTATGCTTCTTTGCTAAGCAATATTACCAGTCGTTATCCACAAGCGGTTCGACCGCGCTTTGAACTGGCTAAATTTGCATTATCGCAGCAAGATAACATGACGGCAAAAAATGCATTACTCAGTATTGTTCAACAAAAACCGCAATGGAGCGCAGATGTACTGCCATTACTGCAGCAATGCGAGTTTGATTCCGACGAATGGTATCAACTGTTAGCAAAGCTCGCAGATAAATACCAAAATGTCAGCGCGCGATTATTAATGACAGATTGGCTGCAACAGCAGGGTTCCAGTCTGGCAGCTGAACACTATTTATTAGATAAATTAACCCAACAACCAAATATTCGACTTTTCCAAAAACTGTTACAATTGCGGCAACAAGATTCCGTAGCCGCAGCTGAAGTACTGTCTTCTGTGGAAGAGTTAGTTAATGCCTATTTGGCCAGTAAAGTACTTTATAGTTGTCGAAATTGTGGCTTTCAAACTCGTCAACACTATTGGTCTTGTCCTTCTTGCAAGCACTGGGAAACCGTAGAGCCAATAACGGGTGTTGACGGCCGCTAGACTTTTTTATTTCAAGGATTATTTATGACTTGCCATACCCCGATAGTGGTAGCTCTTGATTATGAAAACCAAGCCGATGCGCTTAATTTGGTCAGCCAATTAGATCCGAGCTTATGCCGCTTAAAAGTTGGTAAAGAGATGTTTACCCATTTCGGCCCACAGTTTGTTACTGCACTGCAGCAACGCCAGTTCGATGTTTTTTTAGATTTAAAATTTCATGATATTCCGAATACCGTGGCAAAAGCCGTTACAGCTGCCGCAGATTTAGGCGTCTGGATGGTGAATGTACATGCCAGTGGCGGTAGCCGGATGATGATTGCTGCTAAAGAGGCGTTAAGGCCATTCGGTGAGCATAAACCTAAATTAATTGCTGTGACCGTACTTACCAGTATGGAGCAATCAGACCTAATAGAACTTGGTATAAATCTAACTCCTGCTGAGCAGGTCCTAAGGCTTGCGACGTTAACAGCGAAAGCAGGCTTAGATGGGGTAGTGTGCTCGGCACAAGAAGCTGAACAACTTAAAAAGCAGTTTGGGCAGGATTTTGCGTTGATAACGCCAGGAATAAGACCAGCAAACAGTGCTGCAGATGATCAAAGAAGGGTGATGACGCCCAAAGCCGCTAAACAAGCCGGCGTGGATTATATGGTAATAGGCCGGCCAATTACCAAGGCAGAAGATCCATTAGCTGCATTAAAAGCCATTGTTGCTGAGCTAGCATAACGTATTATTTTTAGGTTTGGGCTGCAAGGCGATAAAACAGTAATACTTGCAGCCAAGATTAAATCGCGTTTAATTCAGTAAAATCGATATCATATAAAGTAATCATAAAGTCACCTTCCTGCTTATCTGCCAACATGACGCTAATATGGCTGACATCCGCAAAATTTATCGGTGGTAGGTTTGCCACACGACGGCCACGAAACTGGCCAGTAAAAGCACTGATTGGAACATAATAACGTTGTGTCGACGCCATTGTTTCTATATTGGCTACGTAGGCAACCCCATTTGGAATAAAGGGCGTTTTCAAGCGTAATTGGTAGCGTCTGCCATCGGCTAAGGCATGTAAATAAATACTATTAAATTTTTTGTGCGATAAGCGTTTAGTTAAAGCGAGTTCAATTGAAGCAAAACCACCGTTGTTCTGCAAAGACAGATTACCACTAAACACTAAACCAGGAGGTGTTTCCAGTAGTTGGATATCTCCGTATGAGCGACCGCCCATAACGGTATCATGTATCAAACGAACCTGACTAAAGTGGCTGGGATCATGAAAAGACAAACGTGCTGTAGAGGGTAATTGAGCAACCATAGCGTTATCCATTGTGCTTGCTAAAGTGTCTGCTATAGAGAAAACCAGCAAAGTTGTTATTGTAATCAGCTTAAATAACTTGGCCACATGAACTTATCCGGTAAATCATTTTTAGTATTTACGCATATTCAGGCTAATTAGATTGCTCAAGTAAGAATCTAAGCTTGCCCAAAACACGTTTAATAGCAAAAAATGGTTAAGGTGTATTATGCTAAGAACTGCTGTTTGTGAGCTATGCGAAAAATCTTCTTTATTGACGTTCCATCACTTAATTCCTAGGAAGATGCATCGACGCCGCTATTTTCAAACGCATTACAGTAAAGCCGAGCTGCAACAAGGGATAATGCTTTGTGTCAGGTGCCATAAAACTATTCATCGGTTTTATGATGAAATGACCTTAGCAAAGAAATTTAATACCTTAGCAGCGTTACAAGCGGATAAGAAAGTTAGTGATTATATTGTATGGGCTAAAAAGCAAAAATAAAAATAAGTCTTTAAATTTGCTATAAATACGCCATAATCAGCACGACAACCTATAGCCCATAATGTATATTATGTTAAATTAACGATTAAGAGAACGACAGCAAGTCTTCCTATTTGATGATTTTCAATTAATTCTGGAATTCCAGTTTAATTGAAAAACTTCTGGATTTTCGTAAACCCTCATTTACGAAACTCAGATATTTGAAGTAGAGATGTGATTAGGCTAGTTTTGATAAGCTTACAAGCTCGAAATGCACCCAAGAGTTTAGCCCTACGCCATTGATAAATATGTGAATATAATTTTTCCAGTTTAGTTAGAAAAAAATTATAATAATTCCAGTTTTAATGAAAAATTATTTAACCCTGAAAACGACATATGTAATGGATTTTAAAGGTTTTTATTTATTCTGGAATTCCAGAGTTAATTGAAAAATATCAATTCTTCGAATAGACACTCAACCCCAATCAACAGGATAAGTCTTAACAAAACATCTTCCATCACACCGTTTTCAGCGCTAGTAATCATCTTAAAGGTATCGCTATTTGACTGTCTTAGCGGCAAGAATAGCATCCATTAATTCAGCCACGATTTCATTGGCATAACGCTCACCCTCCAATTCTGCAGCAACAAAGTAACTACGCCAAGGGCCAGCCTTGTAATCAAGATTGGGGTGCATTAAAAAGTCGGCCATAGCAACTTGCGGATTAATTCTGGAGCGACGTAACGCGTCTTTAGCGAGTTGTTTTTTTGATGTGCCTGGCGGAGCTGCGCCTTCTCTAGCCGATACATCAACAGCAATAACAAATTGTGCTCCGGCCTGTCGTGCAGCTAAAACAGCCACAGGAAGTGATTCATCCGCGTCAATGTAAGTCACATTATTGATGCCAACAGGTGTGAAAATATTGAGCACTGCGCCTGAGGCGCGAACGGCAACACCAACGTTGCCTTGGTTAAAAAATGTTGGCTCACTAGTTTTTTCATTGGTCGCAACGACAATCAGAGATTTGGGTAGCTGTTCGATACTGACATTATTTAGGTTTGTATTGACGTAATCCTGCAAACGCTGTCCTCTAATCCAGCCTTGCTGCAAAAAGGGGGAAAAATCAAATAAGGTTAAGGGCCCGCCTTCAGCTGACATTTGGGATATCTGTTGAGCACTATAACCAGCTGCCCAAAAAGCACCAATTAATGCGCCTACGCTGGAGCCGACAACTAAGTCGACTTCAATGTTATGTTGCTCCAATACCTTTAGAATACCAATGTGGGCATAGCCACGCGGACCGCCACTACCAAGCACCAAAGCCACTTTAGGCTTTGGTATCATCACAGGCACCTCAGAAAGTGCAATTGGGCTATCTGCTGCCTGATAATTTAACCCTGCACTGCAAGATAACAACAAGGGTAAGGCTGATATAAATGTAAACATCCGAAGTAAGCTCATCATGCGCCCTCGCCCTTTACTGTGCTCGTTTCAAAAGAGTATGTTGCTGGTTGTTTGGTGATGTCTTTCTTAGCCAGCAAGCGAAGTGCTGCCGGCGTAAATGCAAGAGACAGGATGATAGAAAACCCGACGCCGCCCGCCAAAACGACCGCAAGCGGCGGCCAGAAGCTGCCTTCACTGAACAGTAACAGTGGCACTAAACCACCCACCGTGGTGACAGTGGTTGATAGAATATGTCGGCTTGAGCCCATTGCTGCCGTAACAATTGCACTAACCTCACCGCGCTTTGCTATGGGTAACGCATTCACGGCGGCGATAACCACGATAGAGCCATTAATCGCAACGCCTACCAAACCGGCAATACCTAGAAGTGGGTTAAAGCCCATGGGTAAACCTGAGATCCAGAGGCTTAATAAACCAAAGCCAGCTGACAGCCCTGCGACGGTAAACACGAGCAGCGCATAACGTACGCTGTTAAACGTCAGGATTAAGGTAGCGAACATTAGTACAGCTAACACAGGTAAAAAAGTTGATAACTGCCCTACCGCTTCTTGCTGCTCACCGGCATCACCAGCCGTAACTAATTTGTAACCCGCTGGCAAGTTAAAACCTTGCGCTTTTAACAAGGTATTTAATGCATTACTGGCATCAATGGGTTTAACACCAGCAAGGGTAAAGGCTTCAATATTATTGACACGCTGGCCATTCGTCCGGGTAATGCCACTAATTTTACTTTCAAGCTGCCACTGACCTAACGAATGAAGCGGAATCGTGATATTAGTGTTTGGCTGGTGTCCAAGTACACTGAGTGCCAGCATTTCCTGCATATTACCGCTATTTTCAAAACCTAGCTTAACGCGTACCGGCAACTCCTCCGTTTGCTGCAGCAATGAGCCGCCGGTTACCCCTTGCATTGCCGCGAATAACTGCGCGCTAAGCGCCTGATAGTCTAACCCTACTAATGCTGCATCCTGTGCGGTGATAGCCAGCTTGAATTCGCTGTCCTGATAGTCAATAGATGCTATCGACTCAGTTATACCGGTGGTTTTAGACATCGCCAAACGAACTTGTTGCCCTAGCTCTGCTAAAACACTTAAATCAGGTCCAAATATTTCCACTGCAATAGGGGCAGATACCGGAGGGCCTTGTGAAAAGCTCCTAACTACAAATTTCGCTTGCGGAAACTGAGCAGAAAGCGCTTGTTGGATAGGGGCAATTAACGCACTGGCGGCATCAACGCTTTTGGCCGTTACTACCGCATTGGCAAAATGTGCCGTGCCGTCCCGACTCATCACCTGATTGTAATAAACCGAAGGCGTTGACCCACCTACCAGCCAAGTGACGTGTTCAACATCCGGCTGCGAACGAATAAAGGCGTCCGCCGCATCAGCAAATTGGCGTGTTGTAGCGATGTTGTTACCATCAGGCAACCACATATATATTTGAAATTGATCTCTGTCGGCGTCAGGAAAAAAGATATTACTTAATGTGGTAGATAAAAAGACGCCACTGATGGCTAAAAAGCTCACTATCGTTAGGGTTCGCCAAGGCCGTTCAACCCAATTAGTGAGTAAACGCGAGGTCTCAGCCGTAAGCGCTGGCCACTGTAATCCCTGCGATAGTATCGATGTACCGGCCGTTCGCTCAGGAATGTAGCGCGCCGCTAACGCCGCTATGACACTCAGTGAAATAAGCAACGAACCCAGTAGTGCCATCACAACACTGATCGCGATAGGTCGAACAAAATCACCCACATTTCCAGGCAGCAGAAACACCGGCATAAAAGCCAAAATAGTAGTGAGTGTAGATGCAGTAAGCGGACCGCTAAGATGCTTTATTCCCGCAACAAAGGCTTCTGCCCTCGCCTTTTGCTGGACCTGAATGTGGTGTCTGATAACATCGGTAATCACAATGGCATTATCGATGAGTAAGCCTACAGCCAAAATCATGCCAAAAATGGTCATTTGATGAATTTGCTGATTAAAGAAGCTCAACGTGAACATTGCAAAAGCGGCAGATAAAGGTAACGACAAGCCAACAATCAAGGCGGCTCTGGTGCCCATAAAAAACAACACAACGAGCATCACCACAACGCAACCTAGCAAAAGGTTACTTGAGAGGTCATTCAGTCTGGTTTTTGTATATTCGCTTTGATTAAAAACGTTTTCTACAACAAGATTCGCTTGAAATTGTTGCTCAAAATCGTGGATAACCGCTTGTGCTTGTTTAGTCCATTGGTCTACTCGAACAGACGTGCGCATCCTAGCGGCAATAAAGATGGCTTCTTCGCCATTAACCAAGGCTATTTCATCGCGTGGTGTGATATAAGCACGCCTGACCGAGGCTATATCCCCCAATGTTAAAAATGCGCCATCACGCAGCTTTAATGGTAAGGCGCGCAACGCGGCCAAACCAGAGAACTCTTCGCCAAGTTGTAATCGTGTGCTATACCCTTCAGTGTGTATCGCACCTGAGCTTTGTTTGGCATCCGCCGCAGCGATAACGGCGCTGACATTCGCAAATGACATGCCTGCTTGCTGTAATTGCTCAGCATTTAATTCAACAACCACTTCTTCCGTCACATTTCCGTAGACTCGGACCAATTCCGTGCCCGGTAAACGACGTAAACGGTCGGCCATTTCCTCAGAAAGACGGCTTAATTGCAGCAAAGAAGTATCATTAGGTATCGACTTATGCTTAAGGGCCACGATAAGTGTAAACGCCGTCGCACCTCTTTTATCATCGAGAACCGGCGTGGCTGCCCCTGCAGGGAGCAAACGAGTGGCTTCATTAATACGATCGCGTATTTTTGAAAAGATTTGCTCATTGGTTTTATTGGTAACCCATGGCTGTAACTCAACAGAGATGGAAGATAAGCCCGCCGTGGACGTCGATTTTAATTCACTTATTTCATCGAGTTGCCTGAGACTGTCTTCCAATACATCAGTCACCAACACTTCCACGCGCTCTGCAGACGCACCGGGAAAGGGCGTTAAAATGATAACATTTCGATTATCAATCCGTGGATCTTCAAGTCTGGGTAAATTTTGTACTGCCGATAAGCCGGCCACCAGTAATAAGACAATGGTTAGAACCAGTAGATGGCCATTTTTATAGAACAACATAAACCAGGGCTGTTGGTTAGTCATGATTTGAGCCCTTCGGATTTGCCTCGATACTTTGCAGTGTCAACATAGTTTCTTGCACAGAGACGCGCTGATCAGGCTGAATTTTATGGATCCCACCGGTCACTATTTGTGTATTATCAGTGAACACGCCAGAGACAAAAGCGCGCTCAGCGTCGAAATATTCGATATTGATCAGTAAAGGTTGTACTAAAAACGATTGGTCTGATTCAACGACAGTCATCAATTGCCACATGCCACGAACTCCAGCCCGAAGCGACGAACGAGGAACCCAGCTGCCAGCAACATGTACCTCACGAAATAAATTGAAGGTTAAGGTATCGCCGGCAACTAAATTCGCTACATCATCAAGCAGCAGAAGCACATTTTGTGTTCTTGTCTCAAGCTGTTTATTTTCAACAACAGATTCAACTTGGGCCGTAATCGCTTTACCACTATGAAATAAGGTAATGCGCTGACCTGCGGCTAAGGCTCTCGTATCCGTGCCAGATAAGGCCATTCTTGCTCTTAGCTGATCCGTTTGTTGTAATCTGAACACCGTTTGCCCGGCCGAGATCACGGCCCCTTTATCGGCAAAGCGCTGTTGTAACATACCGTCAAAGGGCGCAACTAATTGCGCTTTACGCTGCTCTACCTCTAATCTGGCAATCGCCCCGAGTGTCTCATTAACAGCGGCTTGTGCTGCTGTTAATGTCAATCTTGCTTCATCGGCAACTTGCTGTGACACCAGCTTCTGCTTTGCAAGCCCAGTCACTCTGGTTAACGTCAAACCCGCCAATTCAGCCTCAGCCTGTTTACGCGCCAATGCAGCCTGCAATTGACTCATATCGGCTTGCACACGCTCAGTATCAAGTATTGCAATCACTTGCCCTTGCCGTACCCGCTGGCCTTCGTCAAACAGAAGCTCAGCAAGTGTGCCACTGATGTCAAAGCCAAGGTTACTGACATTGATATGCTCTACCTGAGCAATAATACGACGTTGCTCTAAGAAGGACGGTTGAACCGATAAACGTGCCGTTTCAACGCTAACCAATTGCTGATTATTTGATAAAGAAGGCTTCATTCTATCGCCGGATGCAAACATCAGTAGAGCTAGCGTCAACACCGATGTCAGTAATATCACCCTAAGCAAAAGCCTGGGACTTTTATTTGAAAAAAAATTAACCATATCATAACCTTGAATATCAAATAAGCATGAGGTGTATCGACTAAATTTGTCAAAATAAGGACATTAAAAATGTGTAGGTGTCACTCGCAATAACCTTAATCGGCATTCATGGCGTCTTAATCTAAATAAGTTAACTTTCCAAACACTTGTCAATAGCGCCGAAGTTTTGGCAAATTCGGTATACGTGATAATCTGTTAACTTTAAAACCAACTTAATTTTCAAAGTGACGGCTACGCGAATGAACTAAAACTACTATTAATGTACGAGTAAGTACTATAATAGCAGCATTAAGTGAACGATCAAGTATCTTAATTGGATTGTTTTATGGATGAGTTAAAAACAGCTAAACCTAGGCGTGGCAGACCCGTAAATCCGCAGTTAAGCGACGACATTATTTGTGCTGCAGGAGAGTTGTTTAGTCAGATGGGGCTGCACGCCACAAAAATGGAACACATTGCGGCAAAGTTAAAGATTTCAAAACTGACGCTCTACTCTCGTTTCAAAGACAAGGAAACCCTTTTTGCTGCGGTTATTCAAAGAAAATGTCGAGAATTTGTTCCTGATCAGCAATTTACCGGTTTAGATGCAACCGATGCCAAGTCTTCACTTACTCAGATTTGTTTCGGCTTAATGCAGTTATTGGTTAGCGAAGATGCACTTGGCATGGAGCGTATGTTAATGGCCCTAGATAACAACGAGCGAGCGAAGCTAACACGAATGTTTTATCGGGAAGGTCCTGAACGAGTAATCCATCTGATAACCCAGCATTTAATTGAACTGAGTCACAAAAAGATTTTGATTGTAAATGAACCCCATTTCGCTGCGAATGCTCTGGCAGCTTTGATTAAAGGCGCAGATATTTGCACTCGAATGCAAATGCACATTGAACCGCCACCCACTCAAAATGAGATGAAGACGTATTGCGATGCTGTCGTGGAGCTCTTTATAAGAGGGTTAGAAAATCGTTAGTTTTTCAGGTTGACTGATGTTTTATAACCTAAATTCATTATTTCAAAACGATAATTTAGCTATGGATCTTTTTTAATCAAAAAAATAGTATTAATCAGTATAAAGCACTAATCTAAGACAGGTAAGTTAAATAAGCCGTAAGCGACTATGCCTCATTATGATTTCACTATTTTTGTGATATGTAAACTGTAGTGCTTTCTGAAACTTACCAGTTTGCCATTGCTTCACTTTTATAAAGGCGCCATATAAACCCAATGCCGACACTATATGTCACATCTTTTTCAAACAACGGGCTCTCTGTGTTACTGGCACCTTTATGCACCCTAACCGTGCCGCCAGCAAAAACTCTCATGTTTTCATGTAGCGAAAAAGAGAATCCTGCAGAAAGTTCTGAACCCAAATATCCACCAGAAGCATCAAACAATGCTCTATCTTTTGCAGCAAACTCTGGGTCGACTTGATAAAAATAATCTTGGAGTTTTTCCGTTGCAAAAACCAGACTAACAGAGGCATTAAAGGCTGAATCCTCAAATAATACACCACGCTGCTGATAAGAGAGTTTTGGTTGAAATACATAGCCACGATGACTAACTTCAGAGAAATCTGTTGAAAATACCGATCTCGCTTGCAAATTCATATTGAGGCGGCCAACGGCGCCATTATTAAAATTAAAGCTTTTTAATTCATATATTAACTGCGGCCCAACTTCAAATAAGAAATCCAATTCAGGCATGCCTTCCCTAGCAGTATTATTTTCACTGTCGGCAGAAAAAGCTCCGCGCAATGAGATGTCAATTTCAAAATTACTATCTTCAACTAGAACAGCGCGCGCGCTACCATCTCCAAAACGAAATACATCGCCACGATAAATAAAATAAGGTAAAACGATACCGATGAAATTACGTTCGGATGAAGCAGGATAATTAGGCACATCTATTAAACCACCGCCAAGGCCAAGCTCCCAAAGTGGTTGGGCTTCGTCAATACCTTCAAATCCGGAAAAACTTCGATCTGGTGAAACTGTTGCGTCAGCAAAGACAGAAAAGGAACTCGTCATTAAAAATGCAGCCGTTAATAACGTAGTTTGGAATCTTCTGTTGTTCATAGTCGTCATTCCATGTTTCAAAGAAATTTTCAATTTAATGCGAGAAGTTAAAGCAACTGACTAATCTTTATGACCTACTTTTAAACCTCACTGACACAATAACTACGCAGGTTGCTTGCTTTGTGATCAAAATCTTAATTTATAAAACGTCATGATGACGAGCAAAAAAGTTAATTTTAAGTGCTAGAAGCTACTTGATATTGAATTAATAGATTTTTTAAGGCAAGCCTGTGTTGATGCTATCAGAATCAAGCCTGTCCCAAATTGAGTTACTAAGTGCTTGATTTACTCGAATATTTGCTATTACATAGTACCTATTTTTCGATAACCTAAAAGCATTAATGAATGCTCGCTCGTGACAAAAAATGTACCGCTCATGCACATTGCTACCCCTTTTTTCACAAATTCGTGTTATGAAACGCATCGTTGTTATTGTTCAAAAAAAATACACCTACAATAAATAAGGACCAGCAATGAACCACAAACAAAAACTTTTAACTCTATTAATTGCTACGGCTTTTTCTAACCAAGCTTTTGCAAATAATGACATGGCAACCGTTTATACACCCGAAACAAACTTTAACTTTAGCGCCATGTCAGATGAAGAGAAACGCTACATTGTCAGATTTGCTGACACTATGAGTCCAAGTAGTACACAAAATTGGACTCAGCAAATTAATAAGATTTTTACTAGTAACAATATTGAGCTTTTGTTCCACATAGCGCCCATCAATGCCTCTGTTGCAAATTTAACACCTCAGCAAATTCAAAAGTTGCTTGCACAAGGTAATGTCGTTTCGATTGAAGAAGATAGCAAACGTTACCTCATCGAATCTACTCGATCCACTTCGCAAAATAGTCTTGCACCGCTGTCTGAAGCTGTACCTTATGGCATTAATATGGTGCAAGCTCCTTTAGTAAGCGACAGTATGGCAGGCAATGCCAAAGTTTGTGTCATTGATACAGGCTATCAGCTAGGACATCCTGATTTACCTAGCAGTAATGCAACCGGTTTTAGTTTCCAGGGCCATGGTAGTTGGAGTACTGATGGTAATGGTCATGGCACCCATGTCGCTGGAACTATGGTTGCTTTGCGTAATAACACTGGTGTTGTCGGCGTAATTGGTTCCGGGCAATCAGGGATCCATAATGTTAAAATTTTTAATGACAGTGGTAATTGGACATACTCCTCAAATCTGATCCAAGCTATTCAATCATGTAAAGATGCTGGTTCAAAAGTAGTTAATATGAGTCTTGGAGGCTCTCAGGGAAATACTTCCGAGCAAAACGCTATGCAGCAGTTTCTTGATGGCGATTTGTTGCTGATAGCTGCTGCCGGTAATTCTGGAAATACTAGCCTATCCTACCCCGCATCCTATAATGCTGTAGTTTCAGTGGCAGCTTTAGATTCGAACCGTAACTTGGCAAGTTTTTCACAACGTAATGCGCAGGTAGAATTGGCCGCGCCTGGTGTTCGAGTAAACTCTACCTACCCTGGCAATCGCTACGTTTTACTCGATGGCACCTCTATGGCATCGCCACATGTTGCTGGCGTAG
>CAZNXI010000077.1:0-13049 GCA_964577005.1 uncultured Rheinheimera sp. | reverse complement strand
GTATGGCCTGCCAACCCGCAGTGACGAAGCTTATGATCAGGCTTTTAGTGTGCCAGGCGTATTAAAACAAGCTGGTGTGCGCTTTGCTTTATCGTTAGATGGCTTTTGGGATACTCGGAATTTAGTGTTTGCTGCTGGGCATGTTACCCGTTATGGCTTAGAGCCAGCAGCAGCCTTACGTGCCTTGACCTTAGATGCGGCCGAGATTGCCGGTGTTGCCGACCGCTTAGGTTCTATTGAGGTTGGCAAAAGCGCCAGTTTAGTCTTATCGGCAGGTGATATTTTTGATTATCGCGGGCATAAGGTAGAACAGTTGTGGATTGATGGCCGTAGTGTTGATTTAGATAATCGGCATAAACAATTACATCGCCGGTTCCAGCAACGTTACCAAGCTATGCAGCAGTAAGAGGTTTATTGTGTTTTAAAGTGCCAGTTTACTGGCATTTTTTTTGATTCGGGAAAATTTTTATGTTTAAACACGCTATTTTTATGCTTGTGGCAGCCAGTATGACCTTGGCAGCCTGCAGCTCCACGCCGAAACAAGCCACACCCAAGGCCAGTGCCAGTGTGATTGAAAGTCATCTTTTTTTTCTGGCCGACGATTTATTAGAGGGGCGCGATACTGGGAGTCGTGGCCATGAAATTGCTGCCCGTTATATCGCGCAGCAATTTCAGGCTTTAGGCTTACAGGGTGGTGCTGCAGATGGCAGTTTTTTTCAGCGGGTGCCAATGCGTAAAGCCACCTTAGAAGCCACGAGCCCCAGTTTACAGTTTACTCTGGCTACTGACACACTTACGCTGAATTATCCGCAGCAGTTTTTTACGGGCCCTAATTTACAGCATGCTGAACTTGCGCTTCAGGGAGAAATGGTGTTTGTAGGGTATGGTTTAGTCTCAGAAGCCTTTGCTTTAAATGATTACGCCGAACTGGATGTCAAAGGTAAAATTGTCGTGATGTTAGCCGGTTTACCGAAGTTTTTACCCAGCGAAGAGCGAGCCTACTTAGGCAGTATGAAAACTGAGTTTGCCGCTGAGCGAGGCGCTATTGGTATTTTAACCTTACATACACCTGAGCAGGAGAAAACACGACCCTATGCCAATAGCTTATTGTATTTGAATACACCTGCGCTCAGTTGGTTAGATGAGCAAGGTCATGTTGGTAGAGGTTTCTCAGAATTAAAAGGCAGTGCATATTTACATCCTGATGCGGCGAAAGCACTGTTTACTGCTGCTAATCAGTCGCTTGAGGCCATTTTTAACGCTGTGGCAGAGGATAAAATTCCTCAAGGCTTTGTCTTACCCGGCACTGTCGAATTAAAAAGTAAAACCAAACATCAAACTATTGATAGCCCGAATGTGTTGGCTGTGCTACCTGGTTCAGATCCTGTATTAAAAGACGAATATGTGGTGTTAACTGCGCACTCAGATCATATCGGTTTTTCCAATGATTTACGCACCACCGACAAGATTAATAACGGTGCCATGGACAATGCTGCTGGGGTGGCGATTTTATTAGAAACCGCGAGACTATTTGCAGCTTTACCGGCAGCGCCTAAGCGCTCCATTATGTTTGCGGCTGTAACCGGCGAAGAAAAAGGGTTGTTAGGCGCGGAATATTTTGCCAAGCAGCCACCGGTACCTGTGACACAGCTGATCGCCAATGTGAATTTGGATATGCCAGTATTGCTGTATCCCTTTGCTGACTTAATTGCGTTTGGCGCAAATCACTCAACCTTGGGGGATGTGGTGGCGCGCGCAGCTGCAAAAGAAGGTATAGCATTAAGTGCTGATCCAATGCCAGAGCAAGCCATTTTTACTCGTTCTGATCATTATCGTTTAGTGCAGCAGGGAGTGCCTGCGGTGTTTCTTATGACGGGCTTTACCTCTAAAGATCCCGCACAAGATGGCGGTAAAATCTGGGGCAGTTTTTTCGCTAAGCATTATCACAAACCTTCGGATGATATTGCCAGTTTGACCAAAGAGTACGGTGCTATTCGCTATGATGCCGGTGCGGTGTTTACGGATATTAATTTTAATATTGCCTTAGATGTCGCTAATGCGCAGCAAAAGCCTTTGTGGCGCCGCGAGAGCTTTTTTAAGCATGTATTTGGTCGTGCGGATAATTCAGAGCAATAATGCACCCACTGCTGTAACGTGTTAACAGGCTGTGCGCAAAATGTGAGCCGGAGTCAACCTCCGGCTTGTTTCACCTTATAGCCTTTTTGTTGTAATAACTCCGCAATCAACTCGCGTTTATCAGCCTGAATTTCAATGACACCGTCTTTTACCGCGCCGCCACACGCGCATTTCTTTTTAAGCTCGGTACAGATCGCAGTTAATTCAGCTAGCGTGCCAGTTAGTCCTGAGATAGTCAGTACCGTTTTTCCGCCACGGCCTTTGGTTTCTCGTTTCACCCGTAAAGCGCCATCGGCATAACGCTCTCCTTGGCGCGTGTCGGTTTGTTCTGCTTTAATGCGGCCAGTGGCGGTAGAATAGACTAGGTTCTCTGCTACCGGAGTAACGGCAGCATCCGGCGTGGTGTGCGCTGTGGTATTACTAGCGCTAAGTTGCTGTTGCCAATCGGCGAGTGAAATTTTTTTGCTCATAATGTTAGGCTAAATGACACGCTAAAAAACACAATAATGGCAAGCTTACTTAGCCTTGCGAGGGTCGGCAAGTTTTTCTGGTGCTAGCTTGGTTTTTTAGTGGTATCTGCTAAAATGGCTCGAGAATTTTTAGAAATCTGGATGGCTATACTGTGATTAATGATTTATCTAACCTAGTAACCTCTCCTCAAGCGGTAGAACAATACCTCAGACAAGCGGGTTTACTCTCGCAGTTATCCCTGCCGTTGGCCGATTTCACTACCCTTACCCAACACTCTCTGCAACAACTCACTGATTATCTGGCAGCAGATAACCCGCAGCAAGTACAATGGCACTATCAGGTACCCGAGCTAGGTGAAGGTGGGGCGTGCTCTTTATTTGGAGTGTTGGATGATAAACCTTATGATTTGACGCCGATTCTCGGCGGGCAAACTACCGAAAACCAGGCCGCACTGTTGCGGTTAAGCCAAATCAGCGCATTTTATCAACAGCAGGCCAAGGTTGCTTGGTTTGGGATCTATCAAGCCAGAAATAATGTTGCTGGTGAGCCTGTGTTAGTTAAACTGAGCTATTTTGGCGCACCGTCTAGAGCTGAATTTCCGTTAACGGCCGCCTTTGCCGAAATAAGTAATAACACCAGCGTAGGCCTTAGCGGTCAGGCGCGTATCATCAATGATGTTGGTGCTTATTTACAGCAAGGTGGCGAATATTATACCTGCGATCCCAAAGTACAGGCGGAAGCGTGTTTGCCACTGTTTGACCAATCAGGCAAAATAGCCGGTATTATTGATGCAGAAGATTTTTCTAAACAGGTATTTACCACTGAGGCGTTAGCCTTACTGGTTGCGGTGTGCTTAAGCATACCTCGCTTTTTACCGGCAACATCTTGATGCGGCCACCCCTTAATAATCATAATTCAGGTAGAACATTATGTTTGCTCAGTTAAAGCCCGTGGCTACCGACCCTATTCTGGGGTTGATGGCAGCTTATCGTGAAGATCCTAATCCGCAAAAAGTTGATTTAGGTGTTGGTGTTTACAAAGATGAACAGGGCCATACTGCCGTGCTCAAATCTGTTAAAGAAGCCGAAGCGCTGCGGTTAAAGCAAGAAGACAGTAAAACCTACATCGGTATGGCTGGTGATCTTGGCTTTAACAGCCATATGGAGAAACTGGCGTTTGGCGCGGCGCACCAAGTGCTTTTGGCAAATCGCGTAACGACTGCGCATACGCCAGGTGGCACCGGTGCTTTAAGGGTCGCCGCAGAGTTTATTAAGCGCGCTAACCCGAATGCGACGATTTGGGTAACCACCCCAACCTGGGCTAATCATATTTCGTTATTTGAAGCGGCTGGCTTGAAAGTCAAAGAGTATGCTTACTATGACTATCAAACTAAAGGCTTACAGGTTGAGCAAATGTTTGCTGATTTGGCACAAATTCCTGCCGGCGATGTGGTGTTAGTGCATGCTTGTTGTCATAACCCCAGTGGTATGGATCTTACTTTCGAGCAGTGGCAACGTTTTACTGCTATTGCGCAAGATCGCGGTTTTACGCCTTTAGTCGACATGGCCTATCAAGGTTTTGGACTGGGCTTGGAAGAGGATGCTGCAGGTTTACGTTATTTAGCCGACCATGTAGCTGAAATGATTTTGTGTAGCTCTTGCTCTAAGAATTTTGGCTTATATCGTGAGCGGATTGGCGCGGTCAGCATTGTGTCTGCCGACAGCCAAATTATGGATATCGCTCGAGTAAATTTACTAAGTGTGGTTCGCAGTATTTATTCTATGCCGCCTGCACACGGTGCCATTATTGTAAGTCATATTTTAAGTAGCAGTGAGCTTACAGCGCTTTGGCATCAAGAGCTGGCTGAAATGCGCGATCGGATCAATAGTTATCGACAGCTGATTATTGATAAATTCGCTGCAGAAGGGATCACCCAAGACTTCAGTTTTATTGCCCGTCAGCATGGTATGTTCAGCTTCCTTGGCATCAACAAAGCACAAATTGAGCGTTTAAAATCTGAATTTAGCATTTATATGGTAGGTTCAAGCCGAGTAAGTATTGCGGGTTTAAATCACAGTAATATCGACTACTTTGCTAAAGCAGTAGCCACGGTACTAAAAGACTAAGACGAGTGAACACCCCTGATTATTGCAGAGGTGTTGCTGTTGCCGCTTTGCGTCAAAGCGGCAGTGCAGTTAGCGTCTAAACCGCTTGTTGGTGCTGATGTCGGGGTAGGGGGTAGCATTTGCGATACTACTGGCATTTGCTTGTTCGCCATTGTTACTCCTCAGCCTGCGGTTTTTCTGCCGCTAGGTTTTTATCTAGTTCTATTGCGGCTTGCATCGTTAGACTGTCATGCTCTTGAGTTCGCACCGTCATTTGGAAATGTTCAAATAACTCTTTCGTTGTCTTTTCGATAGCCTGTTTGGTCTGGATTGCTAAGTTTTCTTGCAGTTCAGCCAAAGGCTTCTTGAGTAACTCACTATTGAAATCGGCTAAGGTTGTTGCACTAGCGGGTAGCGCTAGGCTGACACCAAATAAACCGCTTACGATGATAGTTTGCATAGTTTTCATGTTGTTTCTCACTTATATAAATGGTTGATGGGTTACGACCTCCTTAGTATTACAAGTGGCATGCCAAACATAAATTTTGGTTTATCTTAATGATTTTTATGGGCTTTTATTTTTATTGTATTCGTGATTAGATGCGACAGCCTAAGCTAAAAACTAAAAAGTGGTTTTTTTGACCACTTTTTGGTTTTTCAGATTTTTTCAGGCTTAGCGTTCTGGTGATAAATACTCGTTATCATAAAAAGTCCTAAGCCAGTGTGGCCGGTACACTGCCATCAAGGTGATGGCCATGCCATTTAACAGCGCTTCACCAAACCAAATTAATAAAGCGAGTTGTGTGTAGTTCTGATAAATAATGTGCCAGCTATGTGCTTGTTCAAGGTAAAACCAGCCCGAAGTTAGTAGGATTTTCAGCACGATAGTCAAAGCGGCGTTAATAAAGCCGGCAACAAAAATATAGATAAATAAATGTCTGCTTAAATAGTGATAAGACCAACTAAAGACAGCATAACTAAATAAGCCAGGTAAAATAAAGGTGGTTAATGCGAAGGCGCCGCCCTCCACCAGCGGTACTGTGCCAAATAACAGGAGGAGTGCCAGTGGTAAGCAGCAAATCCACATGGCAATCCGCCAGCCATGGCAAAGGACCAGCGTGGTGATCCCAAGGAAAAACAGCTCTAATCCCGGAACAATTCCAGCTTTGACGGACCATAACAAGGTAAGACAAACCGCAGAGGCAAACACTAAATGCTGATAGCCTTCCACTTGCAGTAAACGAGGGATAAATTCTTTTGGGAAAAAAACAAGTAAAATAGCGATGGCGCTAAGCCAGCTTATAAGTTGCCAACTGGTCATAATAGGCTATTTGATTTGTACTAAGGTAGCCTAAGTGTAACGCAGAAGGCAGAGATAGAGCCAGCATAGCGAAAATATGCTGGCAGCTAGGGTTATTTGGTCAGTTTATTAGCCAGTTGCAGATAGTATTCAGCGTTATTACGAACGCGCTCTGCATCCATAGTTTCAGAGCCTAGATGCACTTCTTCCAGCACCTCTTTAATTTCGTCATTCGCTGTCGGGATCAGGGCAAGGGCATTTTCTAAGGTATAAGTAAGCTGATGGATTTCTGTCATCGTAGTAGGGTTCAGTTCACCCTTTAAGATAGCAGCCAGTTTGCCATTGTGCTCGAGCAGGGTAGCTACTGCTTGCTGCGTATTGGTCACCGCCTCACCTTTAAAATGTGCTGGTCGCTCACTGGCAAAGGTTGGTTGAGCAGTCAGTGCAAAGAGACCTACCGCAGTGGCTAATAATAACGCTTTCATAGAAAATCCTTAGATGATAATAATTCTCAGTTACTCTATCAGTTTGGTATTTTTTTGCAAGTAACAAAACGCCTGCAAAGTGCAGGCGTTGGTCAATCAGAACGAAATAGTGGTGTTAATACCTAGCTTAAATCTTTTTGTATTTAATCCGATGTGGCTCTAGTGCCGCAGCGCCATAAGTTTGTTTAATCCAAGCTTCATAGTCGGAATAGTTACCTTCGAAGAAGTTGATCTTACCCTCATCGCGGTAATCAAGAATATGCGTAGCAATTCGATCAAGGAACCAACGATCGTGCGAGATCACCATGGCGCAGCCTGGGAAATCCAATATGGCGTTTTCCAAGGCACGCAACGTTTCTACATCAAGATCATTTGTAGGTTCATCGAGCAGTAGCATATTACCACCGGCTTTTAACAGCGCAGCAAGATGCACCCGGTTACGTTCACCACCTGATAGTTCACCGATAAACTTTTGTTGATCATTGCCTTTAAAGTTAAAACGACCGACATAAGCCCGGCTTGGGATCTGAAAATTACCAATTTGCAGCATGTCCTGACCATTCGAGATCTCTTGCCATACGGTGTTTTTGGGGTTCATGCTATCGCGGAACTGTTCCACACTGGCAACTTGCACGGTCTCGCCTAGATCGATAGCGCCACTATCAGGTTGCTCGCTACCGGTGATCATTCTAAATAAGGTCGATTTACCGGCACCGTTTGGACCTATAATGCCAACAATGGCGCCTTTAGGCACACTAAAACTTAAATCATCGATCAGTACCCGATCGCCAAAGGATTTACGTAAATGGCTGACTTCCAGCACCTTGTCACCTAAACGAGGACCTGGCGGGATAAATAGCTCATTGGTTTCATTGCGCTTTTGGAATTCTTGGCTTTGCAGCTCTTCAAAACGTGCCATCCGCGCTTTACTTTTAGCATGACGCCCTTTCGGATTCGTACGAACCCATTCAAGCTCTTGCTTAATGGAGCGTTGACGCGCATTTTCCGTTTTCTCTTCTTGTTGTAAGCGAGCATCTTTTTGCTCTAACCATGAAGAGTAGTTGCCTTCCCAAGGGATACCCTCACCGCGGTCAAGTTCTAAGATCCAACCTGCGACGTTATCAAGGAAATATCTATCGTGGGTAATTGCCACTACTGTGCCAGGATAGTCATGTAAGAAACGCTCTAACCAGGCAACTGACTCAGCATCAAGGTGGTTGGTGGGTTCATCCAACAACAACATATCTGGCCGTTCTAGTAATAGACGACAGATTGCGACACGACGGCGTTCACCACCCGATAAATGTTGTATCTTAGCATCCCAAGCAGGGAGGCGCAGGGCATCCGCCGCGCGTTCTAGCGTGTTTTCTAGGTTGTGCCCATCTTTGGCTTGAATTAAGGCTTCTAGTTCACCTTGCTCGCGTGCTAAGGCATCAAAGTCGGCGTTTTCATCAGCATAGGCGGCATATACTTCATCTAAGCGGGCAAAGGCTTGTTTGACGTCATTAACCGCTTCCTCGACAATTTCGCGAACAGTTTTTTCGGCATCTAATTGTGGCTCTTGCGGCAGATAACCAATTTTGGTACCGGCCAGTGGTCGAGCTTCACCTTCAAATTCGGTATCAACCCCAGCCATAATTCTGAGTAAGGTTGATTTACCAGCACCATTTAAGCCGAGGACACCAATTTTGGCGCCAGGGAAAAAAGATAAAGAAATATCTTTTAAAATAGTCCGTTTCGGGGGTACGACTTTCGATACCCTATACATGGAGTAAATATATTGAGCCATTGTTATGCTTCCGTCCGTTAAGAGCAGTCAGATCAGCTCAAATTGTACGTTATTTTCAGCGAAGGGGGAAAGTGAATGCCGCTACAACGGAATAAAGTTGGCTTTTAATAGCCAAAATCTGCTTTAATAGCAGTCGGTAAATAATTATTTTGCAGGTTTATTATGGCAGAGTTTGCACACGATCCGAGTTTTCAACGTTTTATTGAAGAAGCTAAAACCCATGGCGTAGTTTGGACCCTGGCAGATGGCGAGGATTTACTGGTTGTTGAATCCGTAGAGTTCGAAGAAACCGACGTTATGCCATTTTGGTCAAATAAGGCGGAGGCGCAAGCGCATTGTTCAGACGAATGGGCTGGCTATAAACCCGAAGCGATTCCGCTAGATGTGTTTTGTGAAGGTTGGTTAAAAGAAATGTACGATGACGGGGTATTAATCGGAACAAATTGGGATGAATCTCTTAATGGTCCTGAAGTTGAGCCCCGTGAGTTGTTAGAGGCGTTAGCCCTAGTCCAATAAGGGTTGTGGTTTAATCGAGTCGCCTCAGTAAAGCCCAGCACTGCTGGGCTTTACTGCTTTGTCGATTTAAAATAGTAAAATTGTGACCTCTTCGCTAAACTGCCTGTGAAAGATCCGCGTATATGCGTTATATAAGTCATGTTTTGGAAGCATTATGTTATCAGAAGAAGCTATGTTAGTTCGCAGTGTGCTTGAGGCAAAAGGCCTTGAAACACCCATGCGTGACAATGGTTTGTCGCGTGATGAGAAATATCAAAAAATCAGTCAACTGATGACAGAAGTTGTTAACACTCTGGGCTTAGACCTGGCAGATGACAGCTTAAATGAAACCCCTCATCGCATTGCAAAGATGTATGTTGACGAAGTTTTTAGTGGTTTGGATTACAGTAATTTTCCCAAAATTGCTGTTATCGACAATAAAATGCAAGTCAGTGAAATGGTTAAAGTTAAAGCAATCAGCTTTACCAGTACCTGCGAACATCACTTTGTTACCATTGATGGCAGTGCTACCGTTGCTTACATCCCGAAAGATCGCATTATTGGTTTATCCAAAATCAATCGTATCGTGCGTTTTTTTGCACAGCGGCCTCAGGTACAAGAGCGTTTAACGCAACAAATTCTGATTGCCTTACAAACCTTATTGCAAACAGATAATGTGGCCGTCACGATGGATGCTATTCACTATTGCGTAAAATCACGCGGCGTGATGGACGTAAATTCTAAAACGCAAACGACAGCGCTCGGTGGCAGTTTTAAAGATGATCCCAGAACCCGTGCCGAATTTTTAGCGCGCTAAGCAGAAACACTTCCCATCTGAATCGTGGTGATAATTTAATAAACTTCTGCGTTACGATAGATAAAAAGGAAAGCGAGATGAAAGTAACATTTGGATTAGCAATACTGGCTGGTTTGTTTTTTACCTCGCCGGCCGAGGCTGCGCAGTGCGGTGATATCTTAGGACACTCAGTACAGCAATTAAAAACTCGAGAAAGCGTTGACCTATGTGAGCAATTTAAAGGTAAAACGCTTATTGTGGTAAATACGGCCAGTAAGTGTGGTTTTACCCCGCAGTTTGAAGCTTTAGAGGCTATTTATCAGCAATATAAAGATCAAGGTCTCGTGGTGCTTGGTTTTCCATCAAATGATTTTAGGCAAGAGCACAATGACGAGGAAAAAACCGCGGAGGTTTGTTTCCTGACTTACGGTGTTGAGTTTCCCATGTTTTCTACAACCAGTGTTCGTGGTGCTAAAGCCAATCCAGTATTTAAAGCACTTATTGCTAAAACAGGTGAAAGTCCGTCCTGGAATTTTAACAAATACATCGTGAGTAAAGACGAACAACAGGTCGTGCATTTTGGCAGTCGTACCAGTCCTGATGATCCTAAATTCATTGCCGAGTTAGAAAAGATGTTAGCGGCTGAATAAGCGAACCTCGCTTATTTGCTGCTTTCCTCAAAGTTGCTGTCTATGGCGGTTGCCTGCAAGGTTGCCGCCGTTCTGGCGAGTTCATCACAGCGTTCATTTTCAGGATGCCCATTGTGAGCTTTAACCCAGTGCCAACTTACGCTATGTTTACTCGCTGCTGCGTCTAAACGTTGCCATAAGTCCTGATTTTTTACTGCTTGTTTTTGACTTGTGCGCCAGTTATTGCGTTTCCAACCTGCTAACCACTGCGTGATGCCTAAACGAACATACTGGCTGTCTGTTGTTAATTCCACTTCACATCGATCTTTTAAAGACTCTAAACCGATAATAGCAGCCAGTAACTCCATGCGGTTATTGGTTGTTAATCGAAAACCACCGCTGAGTTCTTTTCGATGTTGCTTATACAGTAAGATGGTCCCAAAGCCACCTGGTCCTGGGTTGCCAAGACAAGAGCCATCTGTATAAATCGCAACCTTTTTATGCATAAAACGTCCTTTACATCACTCTGAAAATAGAGCAAAGCCTATTTATCATATACCTATTTCAGGGGGGAGGCTAAATTCTGCATATTGGGGTTGTTTGAGTATATAATCAATCTAAATTGCCGTGAGTAGTGAAATAAGTGATGTTAAAACGCCAAATAATTCTTGATACAGAAACCACAGGTATTAACCCGAAAGAAGGCCACCGCATTATTGAAATTGGTTGTGTTGAATTAATTAATCGTCGTTTCACCGGTAATAATTTTCATGTTTATATTAATCCGGAGCGAGAAATTGAGGCTGAAGCGATTGCTGTACATGGTATTACCAATGAGCGATTGGCGGCTGAACCCAAGTTTCGTGATATTGCGAAAAACTTTTTTGATTATATTCAAGGTGCAGAGTTAGTTATTCATAACGCAGCTTTTGATGTTGGTTTTATTGACCATGAGTTTGCCTTGTTACGTCCTGCATTACCGCCAGTAGCTGAATATTGCAGTATTTTAGATACCTTAAAGCTAGCCAGAGAGTTACACCCTGGGCAGAAAAACAACTTGGATGCGCTCTGTCGACGTTATGATATTAATAATAGCCATCGTACTCTGCACGGCGCTTTGTTAGATGCAGAGATTCTTGCAGATGTCTATTTGTTGATGACCGGTGGGCAAGTCAGTTTGAACTTGGCCGCAGACGAGCAAAGTGAGCAACAGGATCAGCAGGGGCCGCTATTAATTCAACGTAATGGTAAATTAAAAGTTATTAAAGCCGATAGTATAGAGATGGCGGCTCATGAGAGCCGGCTGGATTTAGTGCAAAAAAAAGGAGGCAGCTGCCTATGGCGTGGTTAATCAGGTACTGGTTTTGCTGGCTTTGTTTACTTCCTGTCGCAGTACAGGCTGACAGCGTTGAACAAGTCGCTGAGCCTGGTCTGCAGATGCTGGCCGATTTGCCTGTTGCCAATCAGATTCCGTTATTAGATAACCGTTTTAGAATTGATGATGGTATCGAGAGCATTACGATGGTGCTGTTTCGACGCCCAGGAACAGCCTCGATCGTGCTAGTGCGTCCAGATGGTAGCAAGGTATTCTATAACACAGCAAAACAGCACAATATGCGTTGGCATGATGCTGCTACTTATGATTTGATTGAAATCACTAACCCAATGCCGGGTCCTTGGCAAGCGGTGGGTAGAGTCCTACCAGAAAGCAAAATTCTGGTACTTACCGATGTTGAACTTGACGTTGATCCCTTACCTAAGCCACTAATGGTGGGTGAAAATTTTAAGCTTACCGCAAGACTAAAAGACGGTGAGCAAATTGTGAATGCGCGAGAGTTTAAAGAAATTCTTACGCTACAAGTGTTTTTTGTCAGTACTAACAACAAAGATTATGATAATTATGGACGTGGCATGGTTGAGGTTGCCACTTTTCGGGATGATGGTCGAGGCTATGATGCTAGTGCGCGTGATGGCGTTTTTACCGGTGAGATTAACTTAAATTTTGGTGCAGGAGAGTGGATCCCTAGGTTCTCAGTTAAAACGCCGCTATATACCAGAGAAGTTGAACAAGAGACCTTAGTTATAGCGCGTGCCGCAATTGGTCTAGATTTCGTTATGGCTGCTGCTGAGCAAAGCCACCATATCGTAAACTTCAAACCAGAGGCTAGCTTGGTTGATGAAACAAGTTTGTTATTCCAAGGGCAAGTCAATTACCCCGATGGCGATATAGAAATGTTTGCGATTACTGAGCCTGAGCAGCCTTTACAGTTTGCCATGCAAAACCGTGGACATGGCAGTTACATTTTTAATTTAAACGTCTTTGGGAAAATGCTTGATGGCAGAGAGTTTGTGTTAAATTTACCGGAAGAACGTTTTTTAGTGACGTTACAAGCACAAGAAGCGCCAGAGTTAGCCATTTTACCAGAAGCGTTAGCTGAGCCTGAGATTGCAGCGGAGATTATTGAAGCTGATATGGCATTTCCTTGGTTTTGGGTCATTTTAATTAATCTCCTTATCTTAATCAGTGGTGCTGTTGCAACTTGGTTTGTCCTCACAGGAAAATCTATTAGCAGCATCATGTTCTGGCGTAAACAAAAAGCCGAACCAAGCGATTCTGTTGCAGCGCCTGCAAAGACCGAAGATAAAAAAGCACAAAAAAACAACGATTCAGATGATATTCTTGATCTTTCCTTACCAGATGATTAAGGAATAGGCAAAAGCGTAAAAAAAGAGGTTGACGGAGTTTAGCCTAATCCGTATCATTCCCGCCGCACCAGACGATACCCAAATGAAATTGTCTAGTGCTTGGCGCGGAGCGGTAGTTCAGTCGGTTAGAATACCGG
>CAZNXI010000076.1:8128-13110 GCA_964577005.1 uncultured Rheinheimera sp. | reverse complement strand
CTTTAAAGCGCACCAGTACTGATTCTGGCATATCCAGTGGCATAACACCGGTAGCGGCAGCAAAGGCCACTAAACCAGAACCGGCCGGGAAGGAAATACCAATCGGGAAACGGGTGTGCGAGTCGCCACCGGTACCTACGGTATCAGGCAATAACATACGGTTTAACCAGCTGTGAATAATACCATCGCCTGGACGCAGTGATACACCGCCACGGTTCATAATGAAATCTGGCAGAGTGTGATGGGTATCAACGTCTACTGGCTTCGGATAAGCAGCAGTGTGACAGAAAGACTGCATGGTTAAATCAGCTGAGAAACCTAAACAGGCTAAGTCTTTTAACTCGTCACGCGTCATTGGGCCAGTGGTATCTTGCGAGCCCACAGTGGTCATTTTCGGCTCACAGTAAGTGCCTGGACGAACACCTTGCACACCACAGGCTTTACCTACCATCTTCTGCGCTAAGGTATAGCCTTTGCCTGAATCAACTTTGGCTTGCGGACGACGGAATTTGTCAGAGGCACCAAAACCTAAAAATTCACGAGCGCGGTCAGTTAAACCACGGCCGATAATCAATGGAATACGGCCACCAGCGCGGACTTCGTCAATTAATACATCAGTCGCTAAAGTAAATTCAGCTAACACTTCGCCTGTACCGTGACGAACAACTTTGCCTTCGAATGGCAGGATGTCAATCACATCGCCCATTTCCAGCTTGCTTACGTCAACTTCGATCGGTAAAGCACCAGAATCTTCCATAGTGTTAAAGAAGATTGGGGCAATTTTGCCGCCCAGTACAAAACCACCACCGCGCTTGTTCGGCACAAATGAGATATCGTCACCCATAAACCACAGCACAGAGTTAGTGGCTGATTTACGTGATGAACCAGTACCTACTACATCACCCACATAGGCCAGTGGGAAACCTTTTTCTTTCAGCGCTTCTAACTGCTTGATCGGGCCAACAGTACCAGGCTGATCTGGGTTAATGCCTTCACGGCTGTTTTTCAGCATAGCTAAAGCATGCAGTGGGATGTCTGGACGTGACCAAGCATCTGGCGCTGGTGATAAATCATCAGTGTTAGTTTCACCAGATACTTTAAATACCGTTACCGTAATTTTTTCAGCTAACGCTGGTTTGGCTTCAAACCATTCGGCATCGGCCCAGCTTTGTACAACTTGCTTAGCAAAGGCATTACCGGCATCGGCTTTTTCTGTCACATCGTGGAAAGCATCAAAAATTAGCAGGGTGTGCGACAGCGCTTTAGCAGCAATTGGCGCTAACTTTTCATTGTCTAACAGGCTGATTAACGGCTGAATGTTGTAGCCACCCATCATGGTGCCTAACAATTCAGTTGCATATTCCGGGCTGATCAGCGGGCTAGTCGCTTCGCCATTAGCCAAGGCAGTAAGAAAACCGGCTTTAACATAAGCGGCTTCGTCAACACCTGGCGGGACACGATTAACCAACAGATCAAGGATTACGTCTTCTTCACCTTGAGGTGGGTTTTTAAGCAGCTCAACTAAGGCAGCAACTTGCTCGGCATTTAAGGGTTTGGCCGGGATACCCTGGGTGGCGCGTTCTGCCACGTGTTCACGATATTCTTGTAGCACAGTAATGTCCTCTCGGTCGTTGCTTGCAGTCTGGTCACTGCAACGTCATTCTGGTGAATGAATGTGGCTAATTATAAGAAAGTTCTGGTTAAAAGCCTATGCGCTTAATAACTGACCTGCTTATAGTGGTTATAAGTTTGCTGAATACAAACAGCCAGACATCATATTTATATTTATAGTGGTCTGACCAATGCAAATAAAAAGGCTGCAACGTAAATTTTACGCTGCAGCCGCAGTTTAGCAGAAATACAGCCTCTTTGCTTGCTGTACTAACATCGGTCAGTGCTTACCAAATTTTTACGCGCTGTTCAGGCGGTAAATACATAGCATCACCTTCATTGATATCAAATGCCGTATAAAACTCTGGAATATTTGGCAGCACACCAAGTACTCGATATTGTGCAGGTGAGTGCGGTCCAGTACTAAGTTGACGACGTAACGCTTCTTCACGGAACTTGGTGCGCCAAATTTGGGCCCAACTAATAAAGAAACGCTGCTCTCCAGTAAAGCCATCCAGTACTGGCGCTTCTTTACCGGCTAAAGACAATTGATAGGCGCGCAGTGCCACCGTCATACCACCTAAGTCACCAATGTTTTCGCCAAGGGCTACCGCACCATTAACGTTTACGCCCGGTAAAGGCTCAAAACGATTGTACTGACCAATCAATTTCGCGCCTCGCGCTTGGAATTTAGCTTTATCTTGCTCAGTCCACCAGTTGCGCAAATTACCATCGCCATCGTATTTCGCACCTTGATCATCAAAACCATGGCCAATTTCATGGCCGATCACCGCACCGATACCGCCATAGTTAACCGCATCATCCGCTGCCATGTTAAAGAAAGGCGGTTGTAAAATAGCGGCAGGGAACACGATTTCATTGTTTACCGGGTTATAGTAAGCATTGACGGTTTGTGGTGTCATAAACCACTCACCTTTGTCGATCGGCTTACCTAACTTACTCACCATATCGTCATAAGCCCAGTGGCTCGCGCGAACGAAGTTACCCACTAAATCATCGGCTTTAATCTCGAGTGCTGAATAATCTTTCCATTGATCTGGATAACCAATTTTGGTGGTAAACTTACCGAGCTTTTCTAAAGCGGCAACTTTTGTTTCCTCGCCCATCCACTCAAGTTCTTTAATAGACAGCTCGTATGCTTTTATCAGATTAGCGACCAGTTCTTCCATCCGGGCTTTGGCCGCTGGGCTAAAGTGCCGCTCAACATACAACTTACCCGTCAGCTCGCCTAACACTTGATCAGATGCATCAACGGCACGTTTCCAACGCGGCTGTTGTTCCTGAATCCCGCTTAAGGTTGTGCCATAGAAGGCAAAACGGCGATCCGCGAAATTACTGCTCAGTTTATCGGCATAGCTGTTAATGGTTTTGCTGGTTAAATAATCCTGCCAACTGGCTAAATCTGTAGCCGCCAATACTTGGGCAAAACCTGAAAAGTAGCTTGGCTGTCTAACAATCACGTCGGTAACTTGATCTAATTTCACCCCAGTAGCAAAGGCAGACCAGTCAAATTCACCCATAACATTATTAAGCTCAACCGTAGAAACTTTGTTATAGGTTTTGTCTGCATTACGACTATCAAGACGGGTCCAGTGATGTTCTGCTAAGGCTTTCTCAAGGTTATAAACGCGTTCAGCGGCTGCTTGTGCATCGGCATGACCGGCTAAAGTAAACATATCTGCTAAGTAGACTTTGTATTGGGCAATAATATTTAGCGACGCTTCGTCGTCTTTAAAGTAATAATCACGATCAGGTAAGCCTAAGCCACCCTGTCCAAGATAGACGGCGTATTCGGTAGAGTTTTTCGCATCGTTATTAACAAACCAACCAAACGGGATAGCAATGCCATCACGTTGCAAGCGAGCAAACAAGGCCGCCAGCTGTGTTTTATCCGTTAAACCCGCAATAGCTTCAAGTTGCGGCGCTAAGGGTGTTAAGCCTTTTTGTTCAATAGTAGCTTCATCCATAAAGCTGTTGTAAAAGCTGCCCAGCTTCTGTTCATCTGAGCCAGCGACTAGATCAGTACGCGCAGATACTTCATCAATAATGTCTTTTACGGCTTGTTGCGAACGATCGGCCAGAATATGGAAAGAGCCGTAAGTGGCTTTATCAGCTGGGATTGCTGTTTCGGCTAACCATTTGCCGTTAACGGCTAAAAAGAAATCTTGGCCAAAGGCTACATTACTATCAAAGTATTGTTTATCAATGCCCGACACTAAAACGGCAGCTTGGGCAGACTCGGCTTTGGTTTGTGCCTGACTATCCGTGGTGGTTTCAGGCTTACTGCAGGCCGATAAGCTAAGCGCTATCGCTACGGCAGAGGCCACTAAGGTCATTTTTTTCATTATTATTTCCTATACAAGGGCTTGGTGTTTGTTTGTAATAGCAATATTACGCACTTCGTAAAGCCTTGCCAAATACACGCGAATGTAAAGTTGTAACAAGGTATTTGCCGCAGCGCATACCTCGTATCACTAGGGAGTTTAAAGCCATTATCAGTGAGCTATTTAATCAGGCGCAAGACTATGCTCACCGACTTCAAAGATAATGCTTGCCCGCCCAACGAGCAATGGGTCAGGTGCACGCACGACTTCTGGATCTTTATTATTATATGGCAAGCGCTGCAATACGTAACGCATGGCATTTAAACGCGCGCGTTTTTTACAGTCTGATTTAATCACTGTCCAAGGGGCATAACTGGTATCCGTGCAAGCAAACATATGCTCTTTGGCCTGCGTATAAGCATCCCACTTATCTAAGGAAGCCAAGTCGATTGGGCTAAGTTTCCATTGCTTTAACGGGTGGGCTTCCCGCTCTGTAAAGCGCCGACGCTGCTCTTCCTGACTCACCGAGAACCACAGTTTGATCAAATGAATGCCACTTCGGACCAGATGTTTCTCAAACTCTGGCACCTGTAATAGAAACTCCTGATATTCTTCATCAGAACAAAATCCCATTACCCGCTCTACGCCGGCTCTGTTGTACCAAGAACGATCGAATAACAATATTTCACCCTTGGTGGGTAACTGGGCAACGTAGCGCTGAAAGTACCATTGGCCTTGCTCGTCTTCGCTAGGCTTCTCCAATGCGACCACTCTGGCACCACGTGGATTTAAGTGTTCCATAAACCGTTTGATGGTACCCCCTTTACCGGCGGCATCACGCCCTTCGAACAAGATCACTACCCGTTGCCCTGTCTCTTTTAGCCAGCGCTGCAGTTTTAATAACTCAACTTGCAGATGATATTTTTGCTGCTCATACGTTTTACGACTTAAGCGATTTTTATAAGGGTAGCCCCCGTCGCGCCAATCAGCTGTTAATTGCTGATCCGCTCTGACACGGCGTTTTTC
>CAZNXI010000076.1:6520-8028 GCA_964577005.1 uncultured Rheinheimera sp. | reverse complement strand
TGCTCACAGCCTAAGCGAATTAACAACTTTTGCTGTAATTCGGTCTCAACACCTTCCACAATTAATTTAAGATTCAGCGATTTTGCTAATTGAATGGTGGCCTGTAGCACTTTTAACTGCAATCGATCTTCTGGAAAACCATATAAAAAACTACGATCTAATTTTAAGGTACTCGCAGGCAGTTTTGCCAATAAACTCAAGGAGGCTTGCCCAGTACCAAAATCATCAATGGCAATGTCGAAACCGAGTTTCTTCAATACCATGAGTTTTTCAAACATCTGTTGTGGCTTGCTGATAATACTGGTCTCCGTTAATTCAATTTCTAGCTTTTCAACCAATTCTGGCTTATGTGTAGCTAAAGACACCAGTTCAGCAAAGAATACTGCATCCATAATATCGGGTCCGGCTAAATTGATGGACAATTTAAAAGGCACCTTATGTTTTGCCCATCGCAACAGTAATGTCGTTGCTTGCTTTAAAACAAAGCTAGATAACTGGACTAAAAAACCGTATTTCTCCGCTAACATGACAATTTTATCTGGTGGAATAAACAGCCCAGGCTGCTTTTCCCAGCGCAATAAGGCTTCAAAACTTTCTATTTGGCCTTGCGCTGCAACCTTTGGTTGCAACCACAATACCAGCTGCTGCTGTTGCAGGGCTTGTTTTAATTCAGCCAACAGCTGTTTTTCCGCCTCTCGCTCTGCAATCGCTGCCGCCGTGTAAAAAGCAATAGGTTGATGATAATGTTCAGCAAACTCTAAAGCTGACTCACACTGCTCGATATATTGCTCTGTACTGGTTGCGACTCCTTCGGTAATCGTTAGCCCGAGCTCATAACTAAGCACGACAGCTTGATTACCCATCACCAATTGCTTGGGTAATGTCGCGAGCAATGCCTGCGCGAAATCATCGGCACTCTCTTTGAGACTGGATAATCCACTCCAGGCAATAAATTTTACACCACGCAACCGGGCCAACTGCACCTGACCTGACAGCGCTTCGCGAGTACGATGCGCAAAGCATTTCAGAAGGTCATCTCCGGCATTATAACCGTGTTGTTGATTAAACGATTTGATATTGCATAAGCGAATAATTGCCATAACGCCTGTCGCTTCACGCTGTAAGCGTTTGTTTATCATGCGATTAAATAATAAAGCATTGGGCAATGAGGTGAGCAAGTCATAGGCTTGCAGAATTTTATGCTCTTGCTCTTTGTGCTCTAAACGCTGATGCAGTGCACGTAATGTCGATAAATCTTCCAGCTGCAAGATCAAATGCTCGCTTTCTGTGTGGCCAATTTTCGTCAACAAAACCACACTACCAGGTCGCTTTAAGCAATAGCATTCAACAGGATGCAACTCCTCAAAGGGTGCAGTAAACTGAGCAATAGCATCGACGTCTTCCGCTGCAGGCGTTAATAATTCGCTTAACTTTTCTGCGTTAACCTTTGCTATCCCCAATAAATCGCAGGCTTTATGATTTAATTTTAACAGTTCGCCCTCTTTGTT
>CAZNXI010000076.1:0-6420 GCA_964577005.1 uncultured Rheinheimera sp. | reverse complement strand
CATAAAAAAGCGTTTAAAACGTTCAAGCATTATTTTGGCCTTAATTAAGAACATGATAATGTTCTTTTTCAAACAACTAGACCTTTAGTGTATTCACAGCATAAAGCAGTTTGGCGGTATTCGACAAGCAAATACTACCCAAATGGGTTATATTTTACTAACAAAATACCCCTCAGTGGCAGCTCAAAATCATTTGAAATTAATTAATTTTTGCTAATATTAACCTTTATCCGCTAAAGCCAAAAGAAAAAATCAATTTGAGTCAAGCTGTTCACATTTATAACAGCTTGGCGATCTTGGACAGCGCCCACCTCTGGCGCAAATAAGTTGTGCCGGTTTCGTCATACTGCGACTCACCCAATTGATATTAAGAATATTAGCAACGCGCTTCAAAGTGCTTTGAATACTCTGCGGCACACTCGCCGCCCCCCCATACTGAATGCAACGGGCTTTCATTTCTAAGGCTAAACTGGCGGCATCAATACCTTGCGCGGCAATAGCCGGATTTAAATCAATACCGGCACACAACACATGATTATTACCGGCTAAATCTTGCACCTTGGTCGATTCACAACAGTAAATACGGGGTTCACCGTTAACATCTAACAAAGAAAGCTGTGCTGAACTGCCCGTCTCTTTGACATCAAACATCCGAAATACCGCCCAGTGCTGACAAGGGTCGGTTACTTGCCGCATATTGCCCCAAGGTAACGGAATACCATTACCACGATAGACCGCTTTTAACTTACCCGGACTATAGGCATCAAAATAATGCCAGTGTGGGTAAGGTGAAACCGCGGTCATACGACGCATGGCCACCGACGCCGAGACTTCGGCCTGCAAATGGCTGGCAATTTCATAACCACGTCTTTCTAATAATTGTCGAAAGGCTTGCTTGGGGCAGAGTAAAGCGCCCGCGAAAAAACTCGATTCAAAGTCACGCCAAGCATGCAGGATATCCTGCGGTGCCATGCTAACACTGTCGCTATTCCCTTCATCCAGTGCTCCACCCACCGCCATCGAGCTTTTCACACCATCCTTGTTATGCAATACGGCATGACCAATATGCACCGCCAACTCATACTTTAACCGCGTGGGCCATTGCTGCAGGATCTTGTTAAGATACAAGGTTCTGGGTGGCGTAAAATAGGAGGTGCCAATATTTTGCGACCTGACACCAAGTTCATCCAAAATTTCTTTTGGCGCTTCTTCATACCAACGAATACTGAGGCCTAGCTGCTCGACAATTTGCAGTAAATCTGCCACCGATAAGGGTAAACGTTTTAAGCCTACCTCCTCTGCAGCGCGTTCCAGTTCTGGGAAATGATTCTGATGATGCTCTTGATGCGCTCGAATCAACAGTTGCGCAAATTGCCGGCCACTGGTGCCCGTTTGTGCCAATAATTCTGGTATCGCAATTTGTAGAATGTCGGTATTAAATAAAAACGCCGGTTCGAGCGGCATGCCATGCAGCCCGCCTTTACTGTTTTTGGGTAAAACTAAATCTTGTTCTTCCGCTTCCGCATCTAAAAACCACTCTAGCTCTTTTTGAAAAACCTGTGCGATCACTTCTAACATATCGATACTCGGTACCCGCTTACCGCGCTCGATCATCGATAAATAGGATACCGAGGGGGCGGCTTCCGGATTTAACCGCACGCACCGAGTCGATAAATCTTCGATAGTTAAGTTATTACGTTTTCTAAGATTTCTAATCTTAGTACCCAGAAAATGTGACTTACGAATTAGGCTTTTATTAATTTTCATTTTGTAAAATTCACACTGTAAAATTTTTATTGTGAAATTATCAGTAAAATTAATCTAGACTAGTTTTCAAGCAATAGCAAAAGCTATCGCGAAAACGGCAGCAGAAAATTTCTGCGAAGCAAAAGATGAGATGGCACGAGCACTGAAGCTACACGCCACTGCACCCATACAGCCTTATCTGAGGCAAAGACAGCGTACCTGATGAGGAAAGAAACATGACGACATTAGCAAATCCACAACCACTGCATATCCAACATGAAATGCAGATGATTACCCAACTGAATGAGAGCCATGTAAAGCAAATCATGGACTATTCAAAAGGCTTTCTGGATAAAACCTTTCCACTTGCCCACGGCTCACACCAAGCGGTGGCAAGCTATGTCGTCTATTATCAACAACTTTTGGCGTTCTTTCATGACGGCAGCACCAGTGGTTTAGCTGATCCAAGCCAGTTTATTGGCTTAATTGGCCATCGTGAGACCCCTGAAGCGCTGTTACTGCAAAATCAAGGACGCCATGTTGAGCTAATATTAAATAAAGGCGGCACACAGGGTAGCAAAGACCCTGCAGGCATAGATGATATTCAGTTGCAAACGACCGAGCCAGAATGTAGCTGGTTTAGCTTAGTCTCAGGCCGTCAAGTCAGTTGTCGTAGCCGAGGCGATAAAAGCTTTACCGCTAAAGATGGTAGCAGCTATTTACTTTAACGACTTACCATAAAGAACAAGCCCAGCGTAACGCTGGGCTTAAACGCAAGTTCCTTTGCGATTACTCTGCTGTTTGCAAAGCAATTTCCTGTACTTCTACACCATTGATGCTCACCGTTAAACGCTCAAGATTAGCTAAGGTAAGCTCTGAGTTATCGATACGCACTGCTTGGATAAAGTCTTGTAAGGCCGCCACTTTATCACCCGCCATTAAGTGCATCACGCCACGGTTGTTTAACGCTATCGCACGCATTTCACGTTTCGCTGAACGCGGAATTGCCTGTAAGGTCGAAGCCAGTTGAACGGCATCACTACATGCCGTTGCCGCTAAGGTAAAGTCTGCAGTGCTGCTGTAAGCAACACACAAACTCACTTGACGGTAAAAAGGTTCACTTTTATCAGCGTCTTCTGCTTGAACCTGCGCAATCGCCTCAGCAAATTGTCCAGCTTTAATAAAAGCAGCACCAGGCGCATCCTCAATTAACGCCATTTTATAGCCCGTGCTCGCAGCAGAAGCGAGCCAAGGACTTGACGACAACAATACCACCGCCAAGCTGGTAACAAGTTTACGAGTTGAAATAGTCATGTCTGTTCTCTCCTGCAAAATGATTTTGGGTGGCCCTTCATTGCTGGCCACGTAATAAAATTACAACAACGAACAAATACTGACAAACGAGAAGAAATCACCATACAGATTAATTAAATTCACCTATAACAATAAAAAATGCAATATGCTGAAATAAATCAATTTAATTTCAAGTAAAACATAAAGCCGGTTATTATTGTCATAATAAGTCGGCATAAAAATGTAATTAAATTACCAAAAACCGTTCAAACACAGCGCTAATAAATTGTTAAACAGCTTTAACGCTTGCTCTACTGTATTTCCACTAACCAGCCAGACAACGAAATTGAATATTTTTGCAATCAAACGAAGGCGTTTTTTTTCAGCAGGTGGTCGCCATAGACCAAGCTACTGCATACCAGCGTAATAACATATCAAAGGGTCAACCAGCGGCATCAACGTGCTAAAGTGGCACAGTAAAAATTAACGTTTAAAACGACTATTTAATAATATCTTGACAAGCAACCTCTAACACCTAATTCTAACTGATGGGTAAAAAGCTTAAATTATAGAGCAGGAAGCAACATGAAAAGAATGATAGTCATATCACTCGCGGTTATTATAGCGATTATTCTGGTTTATCAAGCAGGCAAGCGGTCTGGAAAACAGCTGAATGATCTCCCTTTAACACCCCCAATAGCTCAGCAGACTGATAGCGCGTCTTTTGCACCGACCATCATAGTCGAAGCGAATAGTGTGGAGGCAAAGGTTGCGGTGGTCGCAGATACGTTATTGGCAACAGAGCCTACTGCAGTATATGTTGTAGCAGATGCAGAGCCTGCAATATACGATCTTACACAGTTAGTGCAGCTAACAGAGCATGAAACGACTCTTAATTTAACCGACAAATTATTGCAACTCGATCTAGAGCAGTTTCAGCAAGCTCTGTGGCAGTTGGAGCAGCATGCTACTCAAACCAGTACTCATCAAAGACAACAGCAATTGCTACAACAGTTTATAAATAATGAAATAGGTACACTTGTGCAGCTGAATTGCTCTAACCTGCTCTGTATCGCAATGTTGCAATATGACGATCCTCAAAACCGCAACATGGCTATGCCGCTACTTTCTGAACTGGCTAACGCAGAAAATGTAAAAGCAACCTTTCTAAGTAAGAATCAAAACGGGCAATACTATAATTTCTTTATGATGTATGGCTGGCGCTAACAACAGCTCAATCTGCAAAACTGATTTTCCCCATAGTCACGCTCGGGATCCCCTCCCGAGTATTGCTAAAGCGTTGCTGGCCGCCGACCAGACACTCATTCGCTAGCAAGGCAAATAACACGGCTTCTTTGGCATCAGGGTTAATATTCAGCTCGGCAGTGGTGGTAATCCGACACTGCGGCAGCTGCTGGCGTAATTGCTGCATTAAGAGCGGATTATGAATGCCGCCACCACTGGCATACACCACGGTGCTTTCAGCTGCGCAGCTGTTATTAATTGCTTGCGCAATCATGCTGGCAGTAAAGGCATTCAGAGTAGCCATCACATCAGCTGCAGTCAGTAATAGAGTGCCACTGGCGTGTTGCGCGCGTTGCAAATAAGCCAAATTAAACACTTCTGGCCCCGTGGTTTTCGGAAAGCTTAAGGTAAAAAATGGATCTTGCTGTAAGGCACTAAGCAAACTCAGCGAGACTTGACCTTGTAAAGCTAACTGCGCGCCCTCGTCAAAGTACTGACCAGGCTGCACCTGCCTTATATAAGCATCCATTAAGGTATTACCAGGGCCGATATCGCTGCTAAACACGGCATTGGCATCGCGGCTTTGCGGTAACCAGGTTAAATTAGCAATTCCGCCAATATTCAACATAATGCGATTTTCTGTTGCTGAACTAAACAGTAAATAATCGCCATACACCGCTAAAGGCGCGCCCTCACCCCCTGCAGCAATATGCTTTTGCCGAAAATCACTGATCGTGGTAATGCCAGTGGTCACCGCCAGATGATCACCATCGCCTAGCTGCAAGGTCGCGTTTCCCCAGCGAGGATCTTGATGCTGGCGTAACGGACAATGAAATACGGTCTGACCATGGCTGGCAATCACATCAATGTCAGTAGCGGCGATCTGCCACTCAGCTAAACACTGGTTAATCAACTGACCATGCGTATTTGCAATCCACGGGTTAAGCAAGGTGAGTGTTTGCAAATCCACCTCGCGTTTTGAAAATACGGCGCGCACCCGTGCTTGAAAATCAGCCGAATAAGGCAGGGTACGAAAATGCTCAACCTTAAGCTCTGTCTGTAAACCCGCACCCCGAATTTTACACAACGCAATGTCTAAACCGTCTAGCGAGGTGCCACTCATTAAACCGATAATGGTGCGTTCAGCTTTCGCTGCCGTTTGATACAGTTTCTCAATATGTGGATGCATATCATCTCGTTGATTTTTGCCTGATCACAATAACGTTATGATACCAAGTATTCTCTTTTTTAAGCTAATCGCCTTTGTGATTCTGCGTAATTGTCAGGGGAATGACCGCTACAAAGTTGCAATTCTAATCCCATTTTAGGTTTAAAATAGATGTAAAAAAGCCCGAAACGAGTTCGGGCTTTGCTTTGTTACTCAATTAGGCGCTTAGAAAGCGTATGACAAACTGGTGTAGTAGAATCGACCAATATTGTTATACAAGCCCGTCGCAGCAGTAGTCCCCGTTGTTACACCTGGTAAATCGCGATCAAACACGTTATCCATACCGATAGCAACTTTAACGCCGCTAGCAAAATCGTAACCAACACGCACATCTGTTACAAAGTAACTACCGTAGCTCATAATATCGCTTGGATCTGGATTTATCGCCAGAGACTGTTGTGTAAAGAGGGATACCGCATCAATGTAACGGGTTTTTATACCAGCCGTCCAAGCATCATAACGGTAATTCACACTTAAGTTAGCCTGCCAAGTTGCATCACCAGCAACACCCGCATTTTCAATAAACTCTGATGGGAAGTCTTGGAATGAGAAGGTTTTACGTGACTCTAACCAAGTACCGATTAACTTCGTATTGAAACGACCATTTAAGGCATCAAAATCGTAACCAAATTCAAAATCAACGCCGCTAGCAGTTTGCGATGCCACGTTTTGCACCACAGACGTAATTAAACGTATAGTCTGGTTTTCTGGGTTCCGTTGTACCAAATTACAGAACTGCATATTCGGACCATTAACTGAGTCTACGCAACGATTCAGAATATTTTGCGCTGAAATAGAAGCAATAGCGTCGTTAATTTCAATTGACCAGTAGTCAACCGTCATGCTTAAGCCGTTGATAAAATCAGGCTGGTAAACAAAACCAATGGTATAACTTTCAGACTCTTCAG
>CAZNXI010000075.1:12345-13161 GCA_964577005.1 uncultured Rheinheimera sp. | reverse complement strand
CCGTATGGTTGAAATGCAAGCTAACGATCGTACTGACCTGACAACAGCACAAGCTGGTGACATCATCGCCTTAGTCGGTATGAAGAACAACACCCAAACTGGTCACACCCTGTGTGATCCGAAAAACGTCTGTACCCTAGAACCAATGGTATTCCCAGAGCCAGTAATCTCTATCTCTGTTACACCAAAAGATAAAGGTTCTGTTGAGAAAATGGGTATCGCTATTGGTAAAATGGTTGCAGAAGATCCTACGTTCCGTGTTGAAACTGACGTTGACTCAGGTGAAACCATCCTGAAAGGTATGGGTGAATTACACTTAGATATCAAAGTCGATATCTTAAAGCGTACTTACGGCGTTGAGTTAGTTGTTGGTCAACCACAGGTTGCTTATCGCGAAACCATCACTCGTGAAGTTGAAGATAGCTACACCCACAAGAAACAATCTGGTGGTTCTGGTCAGTACGGTAAAATTGATTACCGCATTCGTCCAGGCGAGCAAAACTCTGGCTTCAAGTTCGTTTCTACTGTTGTTGGTGGTAGCGTTCCAAAAGAGTTTATGCCTGCTATCGAAAAAGGCTTCGCGTCCATGATGTCAACCGGTACTTTGGCTGGCTTCCCAGTGTTAGACGTTGAAGTTGAAGTATTCGACGGTGGTTTCCACGCTGTTGACTCATCAGCCATCGCGTTCGAAATCGCTGCCAAAGGTGCTTTCCGTCAATCTATTCCAAAAGCTGGCGCACAACTGCTTGAGCCAATCATGAAAGTTGACGTATTCACCCCAGAAGATCACGTAGGTGATGTTATCGGTGACTTAAA
>CAZNXI010000075.1:0-12335 GCA_964577005.1 uncultured Rheinheimera sp. | reverse complement strand
TGGTCAGGAAGCTGGCGTAACGGGCGTTCGTATCAAAGCTGACGTGCCATTATCTGAGATGTTCGGTTACATCTCTACCCTGCGTACTATGACGTCAGGCCGTGGTCAGTTCTCTATGGAGTTCTCACACTACTCACCGTGCCCGACTAACGTAGCAGACGCTGTTATCGCGAAAGAAAAAGAAAAGAAAGCTGCTGCCGCTAAAAACTAAGCTGTAGTTGCTGTTAAATAGCCCTGCCCGAGCAATCTGGTAGGGCTTTTTTTATCGCTGTACATAAGGCTATCTACACTGGCACAACCTTTGCTGAACTCTGACAGATGCAACGCTAACAGCTCGTTGCGGTTTAGAAGGCGGCACAAGGAGATGTCTATGAGTTTAGAAAATTTTACCGGGGGCCATTATCCACTGCCAGCAAACTGCTTTGATGAACTCGTGGCTGAAGATGGTAAAGCCAGAGCACCAGCAACAGCAATAGCGCGCTTTATTGATAAACACGGGGCAAGCGAGCTTTGTACCCGCCAACATCAGTTAAATCAAACAATTAGTGATATGGGAGTATGTTTTACACTCTATGCCGAAGGCAGCAATATTGACAGAGCTTGGCCGCTAGATGTGATCCCCCGCACCATTCCAAACTCGGAATGGCAACGCACCAGTGCAGGATTAAAACAACGGTTAACTGCGCTAAACCTCTTTATTGATGATCTCTATAACCAACAAAAAATTCTAAAAGACGGCATAGTACCGGCTGAATTAGTCCTTAATTCTAAAAATTTTCTTGCACCATGTCAGGGCATGTCGCCCCGTTATGGGGTCTGGGCCAATATCTGCGGTACTGATCTGGTGCGTGATGAACACGGCACTTTTTTAGTCTTAGAAGACAATTTACGCGTACCCTCTGGCGTTTCTTATATGCTAGAAAACCGTACCGTGATGAAACGGGTATTTCCTGAGTTATTTGCCGATTCGACCATTGTACCCGTGGATGATTACCCTGCTCAGCTTTGGCAAATGCTGGCATCTTTATCTCCGCGCGGCGAACATGTCACTCCGTGTATCGTGGTACTGACACCAGGGATCTATAACTCGGCATATTTTGAGCATAGCTATTTAGCCCAGCAAATGGGGGTTGAGCTGGCGGAAAACCATGATCTGTTTGTCGAGGATGACAAAGTCTGGCTCAAATCCTTGCGTGGCAAACGCCAAGTTGACGTGATTTACCGACGGATAGATGATGTGTTTATCGATCCTTTAGCCTTTCGCAGCGACTCAGTACTCGGGATCCCCGGCTTAATTGCTGTCTGGCGTAAAGGCCATGTAGCGATTGCCAATGCGCCAGGTTCAGGTGTTGCAGATGATAAAGTGATCTACGCCTTTGTCCCGAAGATTATTGAGTATTATTTAAGTGAACAGCCCCTTATTCAAAATGTTGAAACCTTTTTATGCCAAGATCCACTAGAACGCAGCTATGTGCTGGCGAATCTAGATAAACTGGTGGTAAAACCAGCCAATGAATCTGGGGGTTATGGCATTTTAATTGGCCCCAGAGCCACTCAGGCTGAACGCGAGCAAATGGCACTGGCCATCCAAGCTAACCCAAGAAACTTTATTGCCCAGCCTACCCTAAACCTGTCTACCGCCCCTACGCTTTGCGATGGCGTGCTGGAACCTAGGCATTTAGATTTACGCCCCTTTATCCTTCAAGGTGCAGAGCTGTACTGCTCTACCGGCGGTTTAAGTCGGGTGGCATTAACGAAGGGATCTTTGGTAGTGAACTCTTCGCAGGGCGGCGGTAGCAAAGACACTTGGATCATTAACGATGAGGGCTAAATGATGTTAGCAAGATCGGTAGAACATATTTTTTGGTTAGGTCGTTATCTGGAGCGGCTGGATGACACGGCACGTCTGGTCAATGCCACCAGTCACTTGTTAATTGACAGTCATAAAGATACCGAGTTTGGCTGGCCGGTATTATTGGACGTGATGGGGCTAGACAGTGCCGAAGTACTGGCCAGTTACGGCCTAACCGCACAGAACCCCGCGCAGCTGGCACAGATAGAACAAGCTGTCATGCGCTATTTAATCAGCAATAACGACAGTCCAATATCAATCCGCACGGCTTGTAGCCAATTAAAATACAATGCCCGCACTATTCGACAATTATTGCCGCGTGATATGTGGGAAGAGCTCAACAAGTTAGAAAGCTTTGTACAGAAACATTGCTTAACACCCGCATCTCGCCAACAGCGTTATCAGTTAATGACAGAAATCAGTCGTCGCTGCCAAATGGTGATAGGCACCGTTGATAGCGTGATGTTGCGTGGTGATGCCTTTGATCTCTTTACGGTAGGCCGTCATTTAGAGCGTGCCGATATGGTGACGCGGATTATGGATGTGATGGTATTACAAACCTTACAGCCTACCCAGCTAAAACGGCCGCGTTTTCGTTGGATCTCCATTTTAAACGCACTTGGTGGCGTAGAGTCTTATCATTATTATTTAGCTAATAATGCGTCAGGGACCGATGCTGATGCCATAGATTATCTGTTAAGCTATGCCGACTTTCCACGCTCAGTCAGTTATTGCTTCAACCGTGTTGCCGCTTCCGCCAAGGGGCTACCGGATAGTCCGGCAATTTTGCAGCATGTGCATCAACTGCAGCATTTATTGAACAGACAACCGTTAACGGATTTAAGCACCCTACAGCTGCATGAGTTAATTGATCAGATCCAAGCTGGCATTATCCATTTGCATCAGGTTTTACTTGGCATAAGCTTAATAGAACAACAACAATTAACCGCCTAGAAGTGAAGGCAGGAGTCGCAGTGTCAAACACGTCAAAGGCTTGTTCTATAACGGTGCCAACAGCTATCGCTGTGGCTGACTGGTTTGAACGTCAACCGGCTGCGTTGTTGGCGCGTTGGCATACTACGCTGCAACATCAACTGCGGGAAAACGGCGCCAGCTTTGAACGCTGGCATACCCCTAGCCGTCAACTCGATCTCTACCCTTGGGTCATCGAGGCAGAGCAATGGCAAGTTATCGATGCGGGTATTCAGCAACGTCATCGTTTATTGGCAATGATGTTAGCCGATCTTTATGGGCCGCAGCAGTTATTGGCTGCGGGCATTATTCCGGCCGAATTGCTGTTTAACTGCCCGCAGTATTTACCCGAGTGCCATGCTCTCTTACCCACGGCTGCACAATGGTTACCGCTGCTAGTCACAGATATTGCTCCGCTTAATGATGGTCGCTTTTGCGCCTTCGCCGACAGTTGTAAAACACCTGCAGGTCTGGGCTTCGCCTTAGAGCATCGATTGGCACTGAAACAACACCTGCCGGAGCTTGCTCAGTCAGTGTCAAAGCTGCAATTAGCCGGTTTCTTTCGCCAGCTTCGTCAGTATCTGCAAGCACAGCATCCTGGTTTAACCGCCATTCTGACTCATGGCGAGCGTGATGCGGCTTATTTTGAACAGGCTTTTCTGGCAAACTACCTAGACGTGGCGTTAGTGCATACGGCAGATTTAATGTATCGCGAAGCGAAAATTTGGCTGAAAACCCTGAGCGGTTTAAAACCCGTTGGCGCGCTATTACGCTATCTAGATGATCAGCAAACTGATCCGCTGGCACTGGATCAGCACGCCAAGGGTGTTGCGGGGCTACTGCATAGTATCCGGCAGCAGCAATTATTTTGCGCCAACCCACCTGGGGCAGCCTTGCTGGATTCTGGTATCTTATTGCCTTACTTAGACGCTGCCGCCGAGTTCTTTTTCAAAGCGCCGTTAACCTTACCTTCAGTACCTGCTTTTTGGTGTCAGGATGCCGCGGCGTTAAGCCTGGTGCAAACGAATCCTCAAGCCTATTTGATGCATGATCTGGCAAATGCACAGCAAAGCTTGGTGGATTTAGATCGCTTGGTGCAACAACCTGCAGCCTTTATCATTCGTGAAAAATTGTCCGTACAAAACCAAGCTTGCTATAACCTCTATACCGGTAAAATGCAGCTGTCTGGCACCCTGAGAACCTTTAGTCTCTTCCAAGCAGAGACTACGCCGCTGCTGCTGGCGGGCGCCTTTAGCCGTTTTGGTGAGCAAAGCAGTATCCAATTACCGCTGGCTCAGCACGCTCAGCAGGCGGAACTAAGTAAAGACGTGTGGATTTTGGGTGACGATAAGCCAGTTGAATCATTACTGCAAACCAGCTATTCCGCCGTAACCTTATCCAGAGAATCAGGGTTACTGCCCAGCCGTGTTGCTAATCATTTGTTTTGGCTTGGCCGCTATAACGAACGACTGAATTTACTGACCCGGGCATTACGGGTGGCATTGCCCCTAATAACCTCCACCACCCCATTCATACCTCAGCCAGTACAGTGTTTTGTTGATTTTTGTCTGGCGGCAAATGGCGCACAACCTCTAAGCCCGCAGCAGTCAGTGAGTTCAGCGCTACGGCAATTATTTGATCCTGAGCACGAGCTAAGTGTGATCGCGTTACTAAAAAACCTCGTTTACAACGCACAGTCTGTTCGAGAGTACTTTAGTGATGATACCTGGTACTTATTAGACAAACTGCAAGAAGCGATTTATCAATGGCCTGCGGAACCTGATCTACAACAACCGATGAGTATTCTGCGGCTGCTCGATGACATCGTGATGTTGCAGACCGCCTTCTATGGTATGAATAATGAAACCATGAGCCGCACGCAAGCACTACGCTTTATGGACATTGGTCAACATTTGGAGCGCGCGTGGCAAACCAGTTCCTTACTCGAGCGTATCTTTGTGCAAACTACGCCCGATGCCAGCCTGATGGAGGCGTTATTACGGATGGCCGATACCTTGATGACCTATCGCCGCCGCTACCGCTCAGAATTGAACCCAGTGGCCATTATAGATTTATTATTACTCGATACCACGACCCCACGCTCAGTCGGCTATCAAATTAAACGGCTCAGTCGGCAAATTGCGGCGTTACCCGAGTTAACAACCGCCGATAGACAACGTTTACCTGCACTTGCGGATGCCTTAGCGGCTTTACTTGGCGAATTGAATGCGCAACAGCTTATTGAGCAACACCAGCCATCGGCGCAACTGGGCGAGCATTTACAGCATATTCAACAATTATTAAGGCGGCTGTCTGACGAGTTGTCTTTATGCTATTTTACGCATGCGCATCTAAGCCGCCCTTGGGCTACCCCATGAAATACCAATTAAAACACCTTACCGAATACGTCTATCAACACCCGGTAGCCAATAGCTACAATCTAGCTTGTTTGACGCCGAGAAACCTCAGCTATCAGCGAGTGTTAAGTACCCAATTAACTATTTATCCTGCTGGTACCGAGATCAGCCAGTATGCTGATTATTTTGGCAATATCCGGCATTTTATTCACCTGCAACCGCCGCACCAACAGCTGAGTGTGATCAGCCATGCTACGCTGGAAATGCTGCCTCGGCATAATGCCGAACGCTTAAGTAGTGGTTGTACTGAAGCACAGCTACAGACTTTTTTACAGCAAAGCACAAGCAGCGCAGCGGTTTATGCCAAACTGCTTTGTCAGCCCAGTCGGATGGCACCGTTTTGTGCTGAAGCAGCCGCCTTACTCCCCCCGTTAAGACAGCCCGGTCAAACGCTATTACAACTGGCGGAACAATTAAATCAGTATATCTTTGCTAACTTTATCTACACGCCGGGCTTTAGCACCGTTGTCACGCCTTTATCTGAGGTCATGAAGTATCGCCGTGGCGTATGTCAAGACTTTGCTTTACTGGCAATAAGCTGTTTGCGCGCCAATGGCATACCGGCACGCTATGTCAGCGGCTACTTAGAAACACAGCCATTGCCAGGTCAACCGCGTTTACAAGGCGCTGATGCCTCGCATGCCTGGTTTGCCGTATTTGATCCTGAATTGGGCTGGGTCGATTTTGATCCAACCAATAACCTGTTACCCTGCCAACAACATTTAACCATCGCTTTTGGCCGGGATTACGCCGATGTGGTGCCATTAAAAGGCTTAGTGCAAGGCAGTGGCAGTCATCAGCTAAAAGTCGCTGTGGATGTGATACGTTGTGAGTAAGCGGCAGCCGTAAAATAGCGTGTGCTTATTGATCCGCATCAGTGCATGCCTCAACCTAGACGCTAAAATGCGCGTAACATGAAAAGGAGACCTAAATGCGCGTTGCAACTGCCGAACAGGCACTGAGTATTTTACACGATCACGATAACATCTGGTGTCAGTCGATGGCGGCTACCCCCTACTTTTTGTTACAGGCGCTGGCTAAAGTGGCCTTGCAGAAAAAAGACCTGACGCTGTTACAATTGCATACCGAGCACAGTCAACTGCTTTGCGATCCCGCCTTAGCCGGCCATCTGCGCCAACGCTGTTTTTTTGTGGGTGGCAGCACGCGTCAAGCCGTACAGCAAGGACTGGCCGATTATGTGCCTATTTTTCTCTCTGAAATTCCCAAATTATTTCGACGCGGGGAACAACCTTTAGACGTGGCCTTGATTCAGGTCTCGCCACCGGATAAACATGGCTATTGCAGCTTAGGGATTTCGGTAGAAGCCACCCGAGCGGCTCTGCAAGTGGCAAAACGGGTGATTGCTTGGGTTAATCCACTGATGCCAAGAACCCATGGCGATTCCTTTATTCACTTAAGTCGTTTTGACCGCTATGTCGAGCACAGTGCACCGCTCCCGCTGCATTTACCGGCAGAGTTGGATGCGACTACCCGCCAAATTGGCCAGCATGTTGCCAGTTTGATCCGCGATGGCGACTGCCTGCAAATGGGCATTGGCGCTATTCCTGATGCAACCCTTGCCTGTTTAGGCGATCGACAGCATTTAGGTATTCATACGGAAATGTTCTCCGATGGCGTGTTACCACTTTTAGCCAAGGGCGTGATCACCAATCAAAATAAACGTAAGCACCGCGGTAAAATTGTCACCACCTTTGCGATGGGATCTCAGGCACTCTATGATTTTGTGGATGATAATCCTGAAGTGGTGTTTTTAGATGTGGAATACACCAATGATACGGCGGTCATTCGGCAAAATCCGCAAGTAGTGGCCATTAATAGCGCCTTGCAAGTGGATCTCAGTGGTCAGGTCTGTGCCGATTCATTGGGCACGAAAATCTATTCTGGTGTAGGCGGTCAAATGGATTTTGTGCGCGGTGCCAGCTTATCTGACGGTGGTCGAGCCATTATTGCCCTCCCCGCAACCGCAGCCGGTGGCAAGGTCTCCCGAATTAGTAGTTTACTCGCACCCGGCGCAGGCGTCGTGACTACCCGAGCCCATGTCAATTACATCGTCACTGAGTATGGTATTGCGCAGCTCAGAGGCAAAAGCATGGCTGAACGCGCCAAGGCGCTTATTGCCATAGCGGCACCGCCGTTTCAGGAGGGGTTGTGTCAACAAGCGTGGCAGGATTGGGGCATAAAACTGTAACGTACTGCTTATAAAGCAAGTCACTGAAAACAGGGCCGCTATCGCGGCCCAAATCAGCAAGAACAACATCGAAACACAGGGTTAGGCTTGATTAAGCCAGATTTAAAAACGATAAGTCACGCCTATCTGATAAACGTCATCACCTGCATCCAAACTATCAAAGGTGACGGCCGCTTTTAATGCTAAATTCGGCAGTGCATACCAGTTACTGCGAACCGTAAAGGCATCTGCATCAGCGTCAAAAACACCTTTAGTTAGCCAATCATAAGCGAGGCCTAAAGAGAAGTATTGCCCAAAGTAATAATCGCCCGCTACGCCAAAACGACCAAAAGAGCTATTTGCCATATCCATATATTCCGCTTCAACATTTAAAAAGTCGCCGCTGGCCAAGGTCATCACTTTCTTTGTGCTTACACCATATTGCGTGGCACTGCCCTCGCCATCTGGGCGAAAATGCTCAATATCCAATTTAACTAACCAGCTGGGATCGACATAATAACCAAGGCTTGTCTCAATGTTACGATCACTGCTGTTATTAAATTCAGTCCAAAGCAAACTGGCATAAAAATGATGACTGGTGTCGCGATATTCACCCCCAACAGACCAAGCACTTACACTAGTCTTACCCAAATTACCAAAATCAAACTGGGTATAGTTATAACCAAATAACACACTACTGCTGCGGCTTAAAAAGCCCGCTTCTGCCAATGGCATGTTATTGACTCGTACTGGCGTTAAGTAAAACTGGTGAGACAGGTTTAAAATATCCACATCGGCATTCAAAACATCAGTCCAGCCATAATCTAAATGCGTTTCATGTTGAAAACTATTAGCTAACACACTGCCGGTAGTAAACGTTAAAAGAGCAGCGATAACGAGTTTTTTCATATTGACCTCAAGGGTTGAGAATAAGTCCATTTGTTTAATGTCGCCATCTTAACGACAGCGTCTTAACGAAAACTGAACAAAATCAACTCTTAAGGTCAAGGAATAATCAGCTTAGTTCTAACAGTAGCTTTTTTAATGTTTGAACTTGATCGCGTAAAGCCGCCGCTTGCTCAAACTCCAGATCGCGAGCATGCTGCAACATTTTTTGCTCCAACTGCTTAATGTCGGCTTGAACTTGATAAGGTGTTTTACCTCTAATTCTGACTTGCTGTTCAGCCACTTCTCTGGCAATCGCTGGGTTCTGACTTGGTGCCTGCCCTAAATCCATCACATCAGCTACTTTTTTACGAATCGCCTTAGGTGCAATACCGTGTAACTGGTTAAACGCTTGCTGTTTCGCGCGACGTCGATCCGTTTCATCGATGGCTCGGCGCATAGAGTCGGTCACGCGATCCGCATATAAAATCGCGCGTCCGGCTAAGTTTCTGGCCGCGCGACCGATTGTTTGAATCAGTGAACGCTCTGATCGTAAAAACCCTTCTTTATCTGCATCCAAAATCGCGACTAGGGATACTTCTGGAATATCTAAGCCTTCTCGCAGTAAGTTGATGCCGACCAACACATCAAATACCCCTAAACGCAGATCACGAATAATTTCCATCCGCTCTACCGTATCAATATCCGAGTGCAAATAGCGCACGCGAATGTTGTGCTCATTCAAATACTCGGTTAAATCTTCTGCCATCTTTTTGGTTAACGTGGTAACCAATACGCGTTCACCACGCTGCGCCCTTAACATCGCCTCTGACATTAAATCATCAACCTGAGTCGCCACAGGACGGATCTCAATCTCAGGATCAACTAACCCTGTGGGCCGAACTACCTGCTCTATCACCTCACCCGCAGAATGCTCTATTTCATAGGCCGCTGGCGTCGCTGATACATAAACTCGTTGCGGCGCAATAATCTCAAATTCGTCAAACCGTAATGGGCGGTTATCTAAGGCAGAAGGAAGTCGAAAGCCGTAATTCACCAGATTTTCTTTACGCGAGCGATCGCCTTTATACATAGCGCCGATCTGTGAAATCGTGACATGAGATTCATCAATAAACATTAATCCATCATCAGGAAAATACTCTAACAAGGTGGGTGGCGGCCCGCCTGGATCACGTCCAGACAAATAGCGAGAATAATTTTCAATGCCTGAGCAATAGCCCAGTTCAATCATCATCTCAATGTCAAACTGTGTGCGTTGCGCTAAGCGTTGTTCTTCTACTAGTTTATTCGCCGCTAACAGCTCGGCACGGCGTTGCGCAAGATCAACCTTAATTTGCTCCACCGCGGCTAAAATAGTTTCTCTTGGTGTAACATAGTGTGTTTTAGGATAGATGGTGTAGCGAGTGACTATTTTTTCCACCGCGCCTGTTAAGGGATCAAATAAACTGATACGCTCGATCTCTTCATCAAATAATTCCAGTCGCACCGCAATAGCTTCCGATTCAGCAGGAAAGATATCAATAATTTCTCCGCGCACCCGATAGGTGGCACGTTCAAAAGCTAAATCATTGCGGGTATATTGCAATTCCGCTAAGCGTCGTAAAATAAAGCGTTGGTCAACAATATCGCCTTGTTTTAAATGCAATAACATTTGCATATAGGATTGCGGATCACCTAAACCATAAATCGCTGATACCGAGGCAATAATCACTACATCCCGCCGCTCCATTAACGCCTTGGTCGCGGATAAGCGCATTTGCTCAATATGCTCATTGATCGAGGCGTCTTTTTCGATAAAGGTATCGCTGGAAGGGACATAAGCTTCAGGCTGATAATAGTCGTAGTAAGAGACAAAATATTCCACGGCATTATTTGGGAAGAAGGCCTTCATTTCACCATAAAGTTGCGCAGCCAAGGTTTTGTTATGCGCCATTATTAAGGTTGGCCGGCCAACATTGGCTATAACATTGGCCATGGTAAAGGTTTTTCCAGAACCTGTTACCCCAAGCAAGGTTTGGTGAGCGAGGCCATTATTTAAACCTTCGACCAATTTTTTGATAGCTTCAGGCTGATCTCCAGCGGGTTGGTAATCCGAGATCAGTTCAAAGGCACGTGACATAGGAACCTCTATAAAGGAGCAAAATGCTGTAAAACGCGGTTATACCAATAATACGCCACCGATGCGGTAAGCAGATTAGCGATAACACAGCCAATAAAAACGCCGACAACGCCAAACATGACCCCACCCAGCCAAGCTAAGGGAACATAACAGATAAATAACCTAAGCACACTCAGCACCACCGCTTTGGCAGGTAAATGCAAGGCATTAAAGGAGGAGTTGGTTAAAATAATAATACCCTGTAAGCCGTATGCCAGTGGCATGATCCAGATAAACCAGCGCACGTAGGTTGCAACTTGTTCATTATCAGTAAATAACGCCGCAATTGGATAAGCCAATAACGCAAGACAAGCATAAACCAATGCTTGCCATACAAGCACAAAACGGCAACATACTAAATACGCCTCCCTGACACGCTGAAACTGACTTGCTCCAAAGTTTTGACTGATCACAGGCGGCAACGTCATCGACAAGGCGAGTATCACTAAACAGGCAATACTTTCTAACCTAGCCCCAACCCCAAAAGCAGCAACAGCCTCATTGCCATAGGTTGCCATAATCGCCGTCAATACTGCCATTGCAATCGGCGTTAACATATTCGCCCCCGCGGCAGGTAAACCAATATGTAATATTTTTCGGCAAATCACTAACCACGCTTTCCATGGTAAAAACCAGTGTGTTAACAAACCGCGCTTAACGCTTAACCAGTAGAGAATAAAGATAAAACCGGTGAACCAGGAAATAACAGTAGCAAGCGCTGCACCCTGCATCCCAAAGGCGGGTAAAGGGCCTAACCCAAAAATTAAAATAGGATCGAGAATAGCATTCACCACCCCACCGCTGGCCATCACCAAACTGGGTATCTTAGTTTCCCCGGCGGCCCGTAAAATCGCATTGCCAATCATAGGGGTAACCAGTAGTACTGACCCTGCTAACCAAATCACCATATAATCACGAATATAGACTAGGGTGCTAGGCGTTGCGCCAAGCAAGTAAAACAAGGGATCCAACAGTACATAACCCAGAATAGCTAACAGCGACACCAATAAGGCTGCCAACCATAAGGCGCTTAAACTATCCGCCTGAGCATCTTCGGTATTCCCCGCCCCCAAGGCTCGAGCAATTACCGCTGAAGTACCAATACTTAAACCAATAGCAAGACTAATCACCATAAAGGTCACTGGAAAAGTGAAACTTATAGCGGCTAATTGTTGAGTACCTAGTAAGCTAATAAAAAACGTATCAACCAGATTAAAACTCATTAGGGTAAGCATGCCGCCCATGACAGGCCAAGTTAATCTTTTGAGAAGAGGCGTGATATCTGCTGTCAATAAGGCATTTTGCTTCATTATAGGGCCTGATTTCGCTAAGCATAGCTTTTAGAAAGGTGGGTATTCTAGTTAAAAACAACGACCAGCACCATGGATCTACCAAAATATGCAAACTGAAAACTAGGCTGCAACGCTGTAAAAGAGTGCACAATTCAAGCGTAATAGGCTTTTTCTGAATAACCTCCCATTTACAGAACATACCGCATCGCACAAAAATACCCAAGTGACTGATAAATATGAAATATATTTTTTATCAAAAACCTATTGACCTAAAGCAAACAGAGTCACCATAAGGCTTAGCAAGATTAAGCAACCACAAACCCACAGACTTATCCACAGCTTCTGTGGGTAAGTCAAGCTACCCCTTAGAAGACGAGGCTTGCTGAGAAGTGGGAAACTTTTACTGTTGGTTCGCTCTGAAAAACAGCATTCTGCTGAAACAATGTGCAACTAAGCATCAAAGATAAAAATCCCTGTGGCAAAGTGTTGACAGCATGCTGAGCTGGCATTAGTATTGCGCCCCGTTGAAAGCTGTTCCCTAGTAGCTCAG
>CAZNXI010000074.1:0-13425 GCA_964577005.1 uncultured Rheinheimera sp. | reverse complement strand
AATACCGGCCCCAACTTCGTCATGATACTGACCAAAACGTAGAATTACGCCACGCTCTGCGTCTTTGATTGTATAAAAACCGCTTAAGCCCCAAACAGCAAGAGCAACCAGCAGTATTACCGTCAGCAAGGTAGAACCACCACCACTGCTTGAGTTTCCCCCTTTACCACCAAAAATGCCGCCAAATTTTTTGCCAAAATTGCGGAATACTTCATCTAAATCGGGCGGGCCTTGATCACGACCACCTTGTTTCCAAGGATCGTTATTTTTGCCGTTATTGCCCGGCTCATTCCAAGCCATGCTTAACTCCATTGTTGTAAGTTGTCATTAAGGGTTAATGTATCAAAAAACTGTCTGACTGACGATATAGTTTTCAATTTGTTGCTCGCTTTGTTTCTGCAAACGAGCCCATTGTGCAGCAGAGAGATGGATCTGTAATAGACAATCGCCATTTTCCAAATACGCCTCTTGCTGTACAGCTTGCAACTGAAATAAGCGTGCACGCCAGTTAGCGGCATCAGGAGGCAGCAAGAGAGAGAGTTGGATATGCTGTTGCGATAGTAATGCGACTAACGCTTGTTGCAATAAGGTAATACCCTCTCCCGCGAGCGCTGACAGATACACCGCTTTAGGTAAACCTGTTTCGTTGTATTCTATACGAGGCAATTGGCCTAACTGGTCAATTTTATTAAAGACCCAGAGCTGTGGAATATGGGCGGCATCAATTTCCTGTAAAACTAACTGTACTTGTCTGATATTTTCTTCGCGCCGTTCATCCGCTACATCTATGACATGTAACTGAATATCTGCATCACGTGTTTCTTGTAACGTCGATTTAAAGGCCGCAACGAGATCATGTGGTAGGTGACGAATGAAACCGACAGTATCGGCTAAAATAGCTTCACCAAATTGTGGCAAACGTATTTTGCGTAGTGTTGGATCGAGAGTGGCAAACAACTGATCAGCGGCATACACCCCTGCTTGCGTCACGCGGTTAAACAACGTAGATTTTCCAGCATTGGTATAACCTACTATTGAAATAACGGGTTGCTCCGAGCGTTGTCTAGCGCGGCGTCCTTGTTCACGTTGTCTGGTCATTTTTTCCAGACGCTGCTTTAACCCTTTTACCCGCTCACGCAGCAAACGTCGATCCGTTTCAAGTTGTGTCTCACCAGGGCCACGTAACCCGATACCACCTTTTTGACGCTCGTTATCAAAACCACGAATTAATCTTGACGCTAAATGCTGTAATTGCGCCAACTCAACCTGTAATTTACCTTCATAGGTGCGGGCTCGCTGGGCAAATATATCCAAAATCAAACTGGTCCGGTCGATAACGCGAACCTGACACAGGCGCTCTAGATTTCGCGTTTGGCTAGGTGATAGCTCGTGATTAAAAATCACCACATTCGCGTTAAGATCAACAGTTAGTTCAGCGAGTTCCGCAGCTTTACCCGAGCCAATAAAAAATTTAGCATCAGGTGCCTGACGATTAGTACTAAGTACCTGCAATGAGGAAACGCCGGCAGAGGCAACAAGCATTTTTAGCTCTTGCAAATCTTCCGTCGACGCTTCTTGCGGAAAGTTAACGTGCACCAGTACGGCTTGTTCAGCCAGCTCAGCCAGTTCAAACAAGCGTAATTACTCCGCTAATTATTCGCCATCCTCATCACCTTCACCCTGACCGCTACCATGAGCAATCATAGTGTTAACAGCGCGAGCAGGCACAACAGTAGAAATCGCATGCTTGTAAACCATCTGACTGACCGTATTTTTCAGTAAAATAACGAACTGATCAAACGACTCAACCTGACCTTGTAATTTAATCCCATTCACCAAGTAGATTGAAACAGGAATACGCTCCCGTCTTAAGGTGTTCAAAAATGGGTCTTGTAATGATTGGCCTTTTGCCATGTCACGCTTTCCTTTTTTATTAAGTATGCTTTATATAGGTATTATTTTTTTTATTTCAAGTTGTTAAACATGAAATTTTTGCTGACTTCTTTAGCTTAGCGAACTTATGACAGCTTGCAAGTTTTCTTCAAACTTAGCTTCACTTTTCAACCAATGTAAATTATGCCAACTTCGTAACCACGTCAGTTGTCGTTTGGCTAATTGCCGCGTAGCTGCAACGCCTTGACTGACCATTAACTCATAATCGGTATTGCCTTTAAGGTAATCCCACATCTGCCGATAGCCAACACAGCGAATAGCCGGCAGATTCTCATGTAAATCACCTCGGTCAAGTAACTGCTGTACTTCTTGTTGAAACCCCTGAGCTAACATTTGCATAAAGCGTTGTTCTATACGCTGATGCAATTCTGCACGATCAGTCGGCGCTATGGCGAATTGGTGTACTTTATAAGGAAAAGGTTCAGATTGTTTTGCCGTTAATTCCGTTAAACTTTGTCCTGTCAAACGATAAACCTCTAGCGCCCGATTAATGCGCTGCGGATCATTAGGATGAATACGATGAGCCGCAACAGGATCAATAGCGGCTAATTGCTGATGCAATGCTGCCCAACCTAATGCCATGGCTTCAGCTTCTAATTGCGCCCGTACTTTTTCATCCGCTGCGGGTAACGCCGAAATCCCCTCTAGTAAGGCTTTAAAATACAGCATGGTGCCCCCTACTAAAATGGGGATATTGCCGCGTTGCTGAATCTCACTAATTAACTGCAGTGCATCTGCACGAAAATCAGCAGCAGAATAGCTTTGAGCAGGATCGCGGATATCAATTAAAAAATGGGGCGCAGCGCTCAATTCGACAGCAGTTGGCTTCGCTGTACCAATGTCCATACCTCGATAAACCAGCGCACTGTCAACGCTAATTAATTCGGCATTACCCAATTGGTGTTTTAACGCCATCGCTAACGCAGTTTTACCTGAGGCCGTTGGCCCCATAATACAAATAACAGGCAAGTTACTCGCCATCTTCTACCGCACTTAACTCAGCTCTCGCCAAGTTTAACGTTACAGGTCTGGCCTGGCGTTTTGTCGCTGTTAATGCCTCTGGATAATGATTTAACAACAGCTCCGCCTTAATAAAATTGTCGGTAAGCAATAAAGCCAATAAGGTATTAGCCAGTTCAGGGGGATTAATATTTACAAACGTTGTCAAAAGGCAGCCAAACCATTGGCTGACTGCAGTATGTCTTAGCCAAATAGGCAACGCTCTGACGATAGCAGTATTATCCTTGATTAACAGATCAAAGCCCAGCGTTTCTAATGCTGCAGCAAAAGATAACAACAATGGCAACTCAGTGACTGTTAAGGTTAAGCGTAAAGGTAATAGCAAGGGCGCAGTTGTCACCTGCTCTTGCCAACACAGCGCCACGCTCGCCGCAATATCAATCAACAACAGCGAGGCTTCGGCATTAGCCTCGTTTTGACAAAGTGCAAAACGATTTTCTACCAGTAAATAGGCTGCAGTGTTACTCACGATAGCATTGCGTGCTGCCGTTTGATTCGCCACCAAATAGTGCATTTGCTCGGCAGCTTGTGCTACTGATGGCGCGGTTGTAGTTCCAGTATACTCTCTTGCGCTGCCATAAAAGTGCGTTGTTAAACGGCTGTTCTCTGGTTCAGCAACCCTGGCTGTCGTTGACAAGGTTGCTGCCAAAAAGCCAGCGGCAGGCGCTGCTTGCGGTGTCGGTTCTGGCGGTAACTGTTCAGAATTATCCCGTTCAGGCTCCCCCACTGCACTTAGCTTGGCGGCACTTAGCTTGGCGGCACTTTGCAGCAAAGCATTCGCTAAGGCTTGTACAACAAAATCATGTACTAGCCTAGCTTGATGAAAACGCACCTCATGCTTTGCTGGATGTACGTTAACATCTACTTCGTGCGCATCAATGTCCAAGTACAACACAAAGGCTGGCTGGTATTCAGCAGGTAAAAGATCACCATAAGCTTGTCGGATTGCGTGGTTTAACAACTTATCACGCATCATACGGCCATTAACATAACTATATTGGCAGGCAGACGTTTGCTGGCAAGCCTCTGCTGCCAATAACCACCCCGATAATCGCATCTGGCCATATTGGCTTTCTATCCAAAGCGCTTGCTCAGCAAAGCTACGCCCACAAAGCGCCGCCAGGCGTTTTTGTTTAGCCGACTGGCTAGCTGCAATAGGCAAACGACGGACATTTTGCTCGTTATGATTAAGCGTCCAAGCGACATCAAAACGACTTAAAGCCAGCCGTTTGATGAGCTCATCAATATGCGAAAACTCGGTTTTATCGCTTCGCAAAAACCGACGACGCGCAGGTGTATTAAAAAACAAGTCCAACACGTCAATACTGGTGCCAACAGGATGAGATGCGGGTCGCACCTTGACGGCCATATCACGGCCTTCCGCGCTAGCCTGCCAAGCCGCACTTTGTGCCGCAGTTTTTGAGGTTAAGGTTAATCTGGATACCGAGCTTATACTGGCAAGGGCCTCACCTCGGAAACCTAAACTCACAATCTGTTCTAAATCGGCTAAACAGCTAATCTTACTGGTTGCATGTCGACTTAGCGCTAAAATGAGTTCTTGCTCGGCAATACCGCAGCCATTATCACGAATGTGAATAAGTTTACTGCCACCTTTGACAATATCGATGTCTATCTGGGTGGCACCTGCATCCAAACTGTTTTCAACCAGTTCTTTCACGACAGAAGCAGGTCGCTCAACCACCTCTCCGGCAGCAATCTGGTTGGCTAATTGCGGTGGTAAGAGTTGGATCGGCATAGTTAAGGGATCCGCAGTACCTGACCAATGCGCAAGGTGTCATTGCGCAAATTGTTATGTCGCCGTAACTCATCAATTGGCACATTATAGCGTTGTGCTAACAGAGACAGAGATTCTCCCGCTTGCACCCGATGCTCTCTTGTACGTCGTTGCGCAAATAATGAGTCAGCGGGTGGCGATAATTCAAAATGACGGCGCAGACCAGTAAATAACGATTGCACCAATTTTTCTTGATGTGCGGTGTTGCGTAATTGCCGCTCTTCTTGAGGATTAGAGATGAAACCAACCTCAACTAAAATTGAAGGGATATCAGGCGAGCGTAACACGGCTAAACTAGCCGATTGCGGCTCCCGATTATGTAGCCGCGTTACCTTACCCAGCTCTGATAAAATCTGATTTGCGGCCTGATAGGCGGTTACCATAGAATGATTCATAGATAAATCGAGCACGGTTTGCGCTAAATATCGCTCATTAGCTGAGTCTTTAATGACTTCGGCAACGCCGCCTAATAATTCACCATGTCGTTCAGTTTGTTCCAGCATTCGTCCAACTTCCGAGGTAGCACGTCGTAACGAGAGTACCCAAACCGATGCGCCGCGTGGCGTTGGGGTGGTAAAAGCATCGGCGTGAATGGACACTAATAAATCCGCCTGCATTCTTCTTGCAATATCAGTACGGTTATTAACATGGATAAAATAATCACCGGTCCGAACTAACGAAGCTCGCATGCCGGGTTCTTTATTAATTAAAGCGACTAATTGCTTGGCGATAGGTAAAGTGAGATGTTTTTCAAAGGTACCGGCCGGACCAATAGAACCAGGATCGACCCCTCCATGTCCGGCATCTACTGCAATAATAATATCTCTTGCTACCCGAGCTGGGCTTGTTTTAGTAGCAACAGGCGCGGAACTGGCTGGCGTTGTCGGCGTTGAATTTGCAGAGACCGCAACCGTTGCGCTGCTAGTGCTCGCAGGTAAATCCACCACCAAACGATGACTATGTGGCGCATCAGGCGCCAAGGCAAACACCTTGGGTTTTAAGGTTTTTGATAAATCTAACACAATACGCATAGTGTTTTGCGTATTACTGCTACGGATATTTCTAATCAGCGCTGACTCACCATTCGTTGCAGGTAAACGACTGCCTGATTTCATCTGGCTTAAATCAATCACTAAGCGATCAGGGTTCTCCAGCATAAAGTATTTAAACTCGGGGGCTGCAGACATATCAAAGACTAGGCGGGTATTATCTGCCGCAGGCCAAATCCGAACATTGTTTACTTGATTATTAGCCCATGCTTGGCTAATCATAAGTAAGTAACAACATAGAGCCGTTTTAAACATAATACTGACTAAATTATTCATCAGCCAACAACACGGTGAGTAAGGTTTCAGCTTGCACACTATGTGCGGTTAAGGTGAGCGAGCGTGCTGTTAACGTCTGCTGCAGCGCAACCGTTATGTCAGCCGGAGGTAAGATACCAAAGCCACGCTCAGGCCATTCAATTAAACAGAGACTGTTTGGCGTAAAGTAATCTCGAATCCCCATGAATTCTAATTCTTCGGCATCGTGCAAGCGATACAAATCAAAATGATAAACCTGAAAGCCTGCTAAATCGTAAGGCTCGACCAGAGTATAAGTTGGACTTTTAACATGGCCAACATGGCCTAACGCTTGAATCAGTCCTCGACAAAACGTCGTTTTGCCGGCACCTAAATCGCCTCGCAAGTATATGACCAGACCACCACGCAGCAGTTTTGCTAGGCGATGAGCAAAAGCGAGGGTGTGTTGTTCTGATGGCAATAAAGTGGTGTACTCTAACAAGCGAATATCCTGAAAATTCATGCAAAATAACTTTTAAACTATGTTAGCAAAAGTAATGGTATGGCAGCCAGTAAAACTGCTTATCGTTCAATGTGACAGAGTCAATGCAAGCAAGTTCCCATCAGCAGTGCGAAGTAACCGTTAAATAGGCCGGGAATGTCGATCTATGATAACATTGTTTCATCATCATGCAGTGGTAGGTTGCTGATTAATTAATGACAGAAAAACACACATTAGCACAACAAATCAAGCGTTGGGCCAATGAATTGGGGTTTCAAGCCTGCGGTATTACTAAACCCGACTTAAGCCAACATGAAAGCCAATTACAAGCGTGGCTGGATGCTGGGTATCATGGTGAAATGCAGTATATGGCAGAGCATGGCATGCTGCGAGCTCGCCCTGCCGAACTGCACCCTGGCACACTAAGCGTGATTAGCGTACGCATGGATTACTTACCCAAGCAAGCGGGCTTTGCCACGAACCTTGCCGACCCGAGCCAAGCCTATATTAGTCGCTATGCTCTAGGACGTGATTACCATAAGTTATTACGCAATCGGTTAAAACAGCTTGGTGAGAAAATCGCGCAGTTGAGCAGCGACTATAATGGTCGCCCCTTTGTCGACTCAGCACCAATTCTAGAGCGCCCCCTCGCGCAGCAAGCAGGTATTGGCTGGACCGGCAAGCATAGTCTAATTTTAGCCGAAGACGCAGGATCCTGGTTTTTCCTAGGTGAATTACTGGTCAATATAGATTTACCCGTAGATCCACCCCATCAAGGCGATTGTGGCAGTTGTGTTGCTTGTATCACCAGTTGTCCCACTGGCGCTATTGTTGCGCCTTATGTTGTCGACAGCCGTCGCTGTATCTCCTATCTGACCATTGAATTAAAGGAGGCGATACCAGAAGAGTTTCGGCCTTTAATGGGGAATCGTATCTATGGCTGCGACGATTGTCAGCTAGTCTGCCCAGTAAATCGCGCTGCGCCTTTATCAGCAGAATCAGACTTCCAACGCCGTTCGCAGTGGCAGGATCAATCGCTATTGACGTTATTTCAATGGGATGAAGCAACTTTTTTAAAGCATACGGAAGGCAGTGCTATTCGGCGGATAGGGCACGAACGTTGGCGTCGAAATCTGGCAGTAGCACTAGGCAATGCACCCTACCAGCCAGAAATTACCGCAGTATTATCTACTGCATTAACCTGCGCCAGCCCACTAGTGGCCGAACATATCAATTGGGCGTTACAACAACAAAAACAAAAAGGCTGGCAGCAAACCAATTTACTGCCCAGAGCAACCGAGCGACTCGTGCGGATTATTCAGAAAGGTCTGCCCAGGGATGCATAAAGTCTTGCTGTTGACGCTTGGCGCAACGCTGCTGAGCTAAAGCCATAATCTGTTGCTGCCTTAACGCAGTGGCCTGATGCCATTCGGTAATCTCGTTCAGTAGGCGACCACAACCAAGACAACAGTCATGCTGATCTAAACAACAATTACGAATACAGGGCGAGTTTGGCATTGCTCTCTGCCTATCGTCTGGAAAAGTGAGATGTTATAAGGTGTAGCAGGAAAATTGCTGATTGCCATTTCCAGTGCAAAAAAATGACGTTATTCGCAGTTAGAAAGGTAAAAAGCAGCCATTAAGGCTGCTTTTTTTAAATTGGAGCGAGTTACGAGGTTCGAACTCGTGACCTCGACCTTGGCAAGGTCGCGCTCTACCAGCTGAGCTAAACTCGCATCGGTTAGCAACGAAGTTGCTGTCTGATGGCGCGCATTTTACAAAATAAAGCCGCTGTTGCAAGCATTTTTTTAAGGTAAACGGAAAAAATGCCGACGATAGGTAACTAATTCAGCAATAGACTCACGAATATCATCCAAGGCCAAATGGCTACTGCTCTTTTGCACTTGCTTCAGCACTTCAGGATGCCAGCGGCGCGCCAGCTCTTTTACTGTGCTAACGTCTAGATTACGATAATGAAAAAACGCTTCTAACGTTGGCGCATACTCTGCCAAAAAGCGTCGATCTTGACCGATACTATTGCCACACATTGGCGATTTACCTGGGCTAATATACTGACTTAAAAACGCAATGGTTTGCGCTTCTGCTTCAGCCAGCGTCACTTCGCTTGCCCGACAGCGCGCAGTTAAACCACTTTTACCATGCTGTTCTACACACCATTCACTCATGTTATCCAGCACCGCATCAGACGTTTTAATCGCAAACACCGGACCTTCGGCTAAAATATTGAGTTGGCTATCGGTTACAATAGTGGCCATCTCCAAAATTACATCGGTTTTGGGTTCTAACCCAGTCATTTCTAAATCTAGCCAAACCAGATTAGTATCGTTAATTGCCATAATTAAAAGCTACCTATGCTTAAAAAAAGAGGATCGACAGCAAGTCGCTCGCAGCTACTTTGTTAGAATCCAGAATACAGGTATGATACACGCCTTACGCTTTACAGTAATAGCATCCTTTACAGAAAAACGGTAACCAGTGACCAAGAAAAAACATCTTACTCAGCGCCAGCATGATCGTATTGCGAAAAATGAACAGCGGCGCTTACAACGTGCTGATAAAAAAGCCTCTGTCGTTTGGGATGACGATCTGCTACATGCCCCAGAACCCGGTTTGGTGATTAGTCGCTTTGGCCAACATGTCGATGTAGAAGATCAACAAGGCCAGATTATTCGCTGCAATATGCGCCGTACTATTAGCTCTGTGGTCACGGGCGATAAGGTAAGCTGGTGTCGCAGCAAACAGCCCACAGGCAGCATCGACGGGGTGATCGAGGCCGTTGAAGAACGCAGCTCTGTCCTACTGCGCCCAGACTTTTATGATGGCTTAAAACCGGTTGCGGCCAATATCGATTTAATGATTATCGTCTCAGCGATTTTACCAGCCCTCTCGTTAAATATTATTGACCGCTATCTGGTTGCCGCGGAAATGACCGGCATTAAACCGTTATTGGTTATCAATAAAGCCGATTTATTGGATGCCGCCGCACAGGACGCTTTAGAACAACAATTAGAACTTTATCGAAAATTGGGCTATTCCTGTCTGCTGGTTAGTGCTCGCACAGGGCAAGGAATGACCACTCTACTGGATTATATTCATAGCGGCACCAGCATTTTTGTTGGACAATCCGGTGTGGGTAAATCCTCGCTAATGAACCATCTTATGCCAGAATTAGCTGCGGCAACGCAGGAGGTTTCGGCGATCTCGGGGCTTGGTCAACATACCACTACGGTATCCAGACTGTATCATTTACCAGAAGGTGGCGAGCTAATCGACTCACCGGGTATTCGTGAATTCGCACTATGGCATCTTAGTGCAGAAGAAGTTACTCAAGGGTTTATCGAATTTAAGCCTTGGCTGGGCCGCTGCAAATTCCGTGATTGCAAGCATATCAGCGATCCAGGCTGTGCTATTCAACACGCGGTAGCGGAAGGCGCCATTAGCCCTGAGCGCTACGACAGCTACCTGAAGATCCTGACCAGTATGGTGCAGGATAAACCGAATCATTTTTAATCTTAAGAGTACCTAAAACACTATGGATAAATTCAAAATTACCCTGCAATATTTGTTGCCTAAGCATTTAATTTCTCGTTTAGTGGGCAAGCTAGCTGCGGCTAAGCTGGGTTTTATCAGTCATGCCCTGATTAGCCTGTTTATTAAAGCCTATAAAATTAATATGCAGGAAGCACGCTTTGAAAACGCCTCTGATTATGCCAGCTTTAATGAATTTTTTACCCGGCCGTTAAAAGACGGCATTCGGCCACTGGATAACGCAGCCGATATTATCGCCCAGCCGGTCGATGGCAAAGTCAGTCAATTAGGTGATATTGTCGCTGGACAATTAGTTCAGGCTAAGAACCACGATTACAGTTTACAAAGCCTGCTAGGCGGTAAAGCTGAAACAGCTGAGACCTTTTTAGGCGGTAAGTTTGCTACCATCTACTTGGCACCAAAGGATTATCATCGCATTCATATGCCTGTTACGGGCACATTGCGCGAAATGATTTATGTACCCGGAGAGCTGTTTTCCGTAAACCCATTAACCGCAGAAAATGTACCGGATCTGTTTGCCCGTAACGAGCGCGTTGTAACGATTTTTGATACCGAATTTGGCCCTATGGCCTTAGTGTTGGTCGGCGCCACCATTGTTGCTAGCATTGAGACTGTATGGGCCGGTACCGTAACCCCTCCTGCAGGTAAAGATGTGTTCCGTTGGCAATACCCTGCAACTGGGTTAAATAGTGTCACATTAGAAAAAGGCGCAGAAATGGGCCGCTTTAAACTCGGCTCTACCGTTATTCTGGCTTTCCCGCATGGTAAAGTCGACTTTCTGCCAGAGCAGCAACCCGGCACCGTCACCCGAATGGGCGAGCCATTCGCCAAACTGTTAAACGAATAGCAGGAACCGCTATGCAGATTATTGCCCACCGTGGTGCCAGCGGCGAGTATCCGGAAAATACGCTACTCGCCTTTGAGCAAGCCCTCGCGCAAGGCGCCGATGCGATTGAATTGGATGTGTATGCGGTAGAGGATGAGCTTATTGTGATCCACGATCCACGGTTAGAGCGCACCACTAATGGCCAGGGCAGTATTTATCAGCATAGCTTAACCGCGCTTGCCAGCCTTGATGCTGGCAGCGGCCAGACAATACCCACGTTATGGCAGGTGTTACAACTTATCCAAAATAAGTGCTGGTTAAATATTGAATTAAAAGGCGCCGACACTTTAGCCCCCTTACTCACCTTATTGGTTCGGGCTGAAACAGAATTAGGGTTTGATTTAGCCACATTACTGATTTCATCTTTTAATCACCCGCTGCTCGCCGCGTTAAAAACAGCAAGACCGGCGATACGTATTGGTGCATTGACAGCCAGCCTACCGCTGCAGTATGCGGCCTTTGCCGCTGAACTTAAGGCTGAAGCAGTGCATTGTGATGCCGATTTTATCGACGAGCACATGGTGAAGGATGCTAAAGCGCGCGGGCTTAAGATCTATGTTTACACAGTGGATGATAAAGACGGATTAACCGCACTGCAGCAACTGGGCGTTGATGGTGTCTTTACAAACTATCCCGCTAATAGCAGACGCTTTCTGGGGCTTTAACAGAACGAAACCACAGTACGCTGTGGTTTCGAATCTCAAAAGAGGATTGAAACAGCTATTAGGCTAATTCTTTTGCCTGTGCTGTTTTGGGTTGGTCAGCTTCGCAGCCCGTGCATTGATTACATAAACGCATGTTCATAATATGTGCGCCAATCACTAATACCGCACCTACCACCAACACAAAATGCTCATAATCATGGCCCCAGACATCGCGCTGCCAATAAATAAAGCCACCTAGGAATAACGCATAAAACGGATAAAGTTTCCGATGATAACGGTGGAAACCAATAAACAAGGTAATAAAACCAAGTACCATGGTAAACAGCAATACATAGCCTTCAAAAGCATGATTATGTGCGGCATTTAGGCCTAACAGCGGCAATACCGGTAAAATAACCGGTAATAGGATGCAATGAATGGCACACAACGATGTGATCATAATACCAAACTTGTCAAACAGTAATCTTGCTTTGGCAATCACAGGAGTAACCTCGAAACGCGGTAAAAACGAACGATATAATATAACAATACAACCTAGAATGAAATGATTCTTAGTAAAAAAACTTGTTGTGCCGCCCCGCAAGAATATAAATCTGGCATAATATGCCACCTTTTATTTTAAGCTAAGCACGTTATGGATACCCTGTTAACACAATTAGATGAGAATCTGAAAGAGTTATATCGCAAGGCGCTCGATGCAGATGCCACATTAGAACAGCTGCAGCAACAAGGTCAGGCTAAACATCAAGCAATTTTTGGAAAAGATGTGGCTTTTCAGGTGCAAAGCAATCGCTTCATGCCTTATCTGTCTGAAACCGCTGAACAGATCGCGGCCATTAGACAAAGCCAGCAATTTAATACAGCGACCTTGCAACGCGTAGTTACACAGCTAAAACTATTACACGTAACACTTGCCGAGTTTCGTGACGCGTTAAAAGGCCAATAAGCCACATCATGTGGCTTATTGGTTGGCAGTCACCTCTAATGAGCGGCTGCGTTGGTTTGTTGGTTGACTAAAGGTTGTATTGTTTTAGTAAACCACTCATCCAACATGTTCTTTTCATATTCAAACTCATTACGACTAGTCACTTTGCTAACACTATGCATAAAACCCATATCACGTAATCGCTCTTCACCAGCTAGCACTTCATTACCAGAGCTATCTTTTAAAGAATGTGTAAAACGAATAGCGGGTGAATACAGGTCTTTGACGATGCGTAACGGCTGACCAGTAGCACCGGCAAAATAATCAACATCACCGGCCAAGTCGATATCAGTTACTGTCACCTGCCATGTATAGCCCTCAGGCACTTTAGCTGCATAATCGGTAAAAAAACCTTCAAATGCTTTTAGAACTCTCTCTTGATAACGACTTTTTGAATCGTTCGTTGGTTTTATATCGGTATATTTTTCAGGATGCTCAAAGTTTACTGTGACTTCGGCGGCAGTCACTACGCCTGACATAGCCAAAATTATCATCGCTAAAATACTATTACGCATTTTTAAGACTCCTTAGGTAAGTCTGATCTATTTGCTGATCACAAGTAAAAATATAGCGAAGTAACCCTTTATGCAAGCTGAATAAGTTTTAAACAAACTGTTGCACTCACATAAAAAAACCCTGCAAAGCAGCAGGGTTTTTTCGCTTAATCACTTTAGCGCTTTAGCAAAACGCTTAGTTGATTTGGCTGGTATGGATGTCGGGTAGCAGCAGCGCATTACTGCGCCGCCGCCCCCTAAGAACCGTACAA
>CAZNXI010000073.1:0-13532 GCA_964577005.1 uncultured Rheinheimera sp. | reverse complement strand
TTGTAGTCTGGTGATGGATCTGGTTCAGTCCAATACAAGCTGGCCGCGTGATCAGGTCGCCAAGCAAGCAATCGTAATCCTTGGCGGCGCTGGCGTGATTCATGTAAAGGCAAAGAGGCTACAGTGATTAAACTGGCAGGCGCTGCTGGCTGTTGCGGGGCATTCGCCAATGCCATGATAGCAAAATGCTGCGGAAAACTCGGATAACGAACGCGCTGCGAATAGGGACGCTGCAACTGCTGTAACAAGACATAGGCATTATCAGGTGATAGTGAAAAATGTGTAATGGCGCCCCGATATAGCTCGGTAAGCGTTAAGTCAGTACTGACCTTAACTAAGCGGCTTTGACTGAGCTGCTCGAACAGATCTTCATCAGTTTTGCTTGCCAGCAACAATTGCAAAGTACGCTGAGCGGTACTTTGTTGCTGACTCTGGCTAATCTTCGGATTTAGCGCCGGTAAGGCTGTAACGGCATAGTTTGGCTTTTCCGGTGCCAATGCCACCAAGATACCAGCACTGTCGGCTTGCCACTGATATTGAATACCGAACACCGCATTTAGGCGTTGTGGTAAACGTGTTGTCTTCTTTGTGGCAAGCTCAAGCAAGGCTAAATAAAGTCCATCTTCTTCGGCTACCACAAAACTTAACCAACGCTCATCGGGTGAAAAGCGAGGTTGGAAAAAGCGCTGAGATTGTTCAGCAGTTATAACCCATGACGCTTGGCTCGACGTTAATGCTTTTAACCTAATACTTTGCAAACCTGCGCTATTATTTCTACTTAATGTCGCCATGTTTATACTAATACCGGCTAAACCACGCTTGGGTTGTTGCAATTGGGCCAAAGTTAAATAAGGGGCGCTTTCCAGTTCTAGCAACCAATCGCCACTTGCAGAGCTTTGCCAGTGCGTTGGAAAGTTTGAATCAACTAAAGTAACTAAGCGTTGATCTGGCAGCTGATAGCAAAACACAGGGGATGTGACCAATAACAAATAATACGTTATAAACCTTGACCAGCACATATCAACGAACCTTCAATAAAAAGCCCCATTACAGGGGCTTAACTACATAAACTACAAACCAACTTAAAAACGTTGTTCTAACGCAATGTAGAAAGTACGACCGATGACGTTATAGCCCATATTACTGCGATAAAATGGGTGGCTGTTTCGGCTAGGATGTCCGGGAACATATAACGGCGGCATAGTATCAGTTAGGTTATTTACTCCCAGCGTTAACTTAGTATCTTTATTAAAGCGATATGAAGAATTTAAGTTAAGACGCTTGTATGGCGAGAGCTTACTCCACACGTCCTGACGATAACTTTTGCCTTCTGCATCCCTCAACGTCCAGTTATGTTTACCTTCACCAGAGCCGGTATAATACCAACTCAAGTTCACTGACAAATCGTCTAAACGCCAGTTAAGTGATAAGGTACTCTTCCAAACAGGTAGATATTGATCCTTGGTTTCTTCAATACGCTCACTGCCTGCAAAGGCTTGGTATTCCTTTTTCAAGGTATGTGAGGTATTCGCTTTAAAGTTTAACTGACCAAAATCCTGTAGATCTAACTTATAGGCAAGTTCTAAATCCACACCTTGTGAAGCTTCATAAGCACTGTTAATAATGCCACGACGGACGCAAAGGAGATCTTGATAATCCTGCCCCGGTGGTTGTTGCATAATGTAACCCAGACTATCAAGTTCACTACAAGAACTGGCTTTGCCCGTCATATCATAAGCAGGATTATCTAAGATGCGACTCACCGTCTCGGTATACACTGCGCCATCCAATGAAATACGCCAAAAATCTAAGGTCGCACTGAAGTTGTCAGTAAGCTGGGCCACCACACCAATATTCCAGAATTTACCCTTTTCTTCTTCTAAATCGATATTACCGGCACTAATAGATTCAAAACGATCATCTAAATCGACAGGATGATTTAAATCGATATGTTTTGTGGTACTGGTAAAAGAGCGGCTGACACCGGCATACATACGATGTAAATCTGGCGCACGGAAGCTACGACCTGCATTTGCTCTGACTAACCAGTCTTCGTTCGGTCGATAGCTAATACCGAATTGCGGAGTTAAAGCGCCACCCACTTCTGATTTATCGTCGTATTTATCGTAACGCAGCGCTAAGCTTGCATCCATTTTGCCAAAGCCTTCACTGTTATCTAAAAGTGGCATAGCTAGCTCACCAGCAAGGGCATAACGTTTCCGCTCACCTCGGCCCTGCGTGCCCCCTTGCCCTAATAAGTTACCACTTAAAGTATCTTCATCTTTCATATCGAAGTACCACTCACGCGCCCATTCAGTAGAAAGCGCAAATTGAATAGCGCCTTTTGCCGTATCGACGAGATCACCAGTCAAAACCGCTTGCAGCTGGTTCATACCCGAACCGGCATCGGTTAAAGTTTCTGCATATAAATGCTCAACCTGCTGTGGCGTCATCTTATCCATAGGATACCATTTCGCCGGATTGGCTGAGTCTGCCGGATCAAAGCTAATAATCTCTAACAAACGATCCGCGCGCATTTGGTTACGACCATAACGGTCAAACTTACTTTTGCCATAGGCCCAGTTTATATCCAGCTCATAATCACCCAGCTGACCATTTAGGCCCAACGACATATTCATATTTTTTTCTTTACCTAAATAATCACGGATTTGCCCATAATCATCCAAGCGTCGATACATTCTAAACTCACGGGTACGAGCAAAATCACTGGCGTTATAGCTGTAGTTGCCTGGATTATCCCGGTCCATATAAAAGGTTGGCGACACACCTTTTTGGCCATTTCCTCTGATTGTTTCTTTATCACTACCTTGCAGCAACACATTATATTGCCAATTGGCATTTAACTCGCCGTTATGATTGAGTACCAGATTAAATTCGTCTACCGCAGGGTGCAGACCATCGTCACTCACCACATCAAAGCGACACTTAAAACGACTTTGATTCGGATACCAAATGCCGCGTTCACCAAACAATTCTTGGCATTTTTCTTCATCCGCTAATACGTAGTTTTCAGCATGAAAAACCCGACTATAATCGCGTAAATAGGCTGAGGTGGAACTATCTACATTAAGACCATCAGGCCCAGCGACTTTGGTAAAATCACGTTGGCCAGCACGTAAGATTTCATCTTTTTTATATTCAAACACCAACATTGTTTGCCCGAAGTCACTGGCAAAACCGGTGGTTAACGACACTTTATTTCTATCGCGACCACCCGCCTGCGGGTTGTCATGCCGCAAGTTTAAAGTCGTTCTATCGTATTGTTTTTTTAAGATAATATTAACTACGCCACCAATAGCATCAGAACCATATATAGCAGAGGCCCCGCCAGTGAGGATTTCGACCCGCTCTACCGCGCTAGTAGGAAAAGTAGAGGTATCGACAAAGTTTGAAGAACCACCCGTAGCTGCCGGATATTGCGGCACACGTTTGCCATTCACTAACACCAAAGTACGGTTGGCTCCCATTCCCCGCAGGTTAATGGTGCTTGCTCCCTGCGTCCAACTGCTCTCATTCCCTTCTACCGTGCGGCCGGCATTGGCAATAGAGGCCTGTAATAGCTCTTCAACATTACTAAAACCGCTAAGCTCTATATCAGCAGCAGTAATCACAGTAACAGGCGCGACACCTTCTAAATCAGTGCGCTTAATTCTAGAACCTGTAATTTCGAGGCGTTCAATCTTTTCCTCAACGGCAACCTCTTGAGCCGTTGCCTTGTTATTTAATACCGAACTACAGACTAAGCCGGTTAAGATGGCAGTTTTAATGGCAATTGCCACGGGTGATTGTGTGTTCATTAGATAGCTTCCAAGTAGTGTTGCCTGCATTATTGTTATAACAGCCTTTTAGAGACAGGTTACTTACTAAAGACTTAGCAACCTGTTACTACAATCAGGTTTATCGCTGTCCGCTATGACATAGCAATGATAACCAGCTCCATTTTTCACCCCTTTAAACTCTATTTAATATCTATCTAAATAAAATCAAATACTTAAATCAAATCCATTGAAGTCAATTAAAGATGACATAACCCGTTCGGTCTTGAATATCGCCGCTTTTACTCAGTGGGTAATGCCGCTAAAGGAAAGCGTTCACCCTCCAAAGTGCCTCGAGACAACAACCCTTGCTCCCAAAAAAATATCTCACCATGGCGACCACGCTTAATATTGCTATCAACTGAGATCACCCTGCCCGAGAAATGCGAAAATATTCCATCCATTGAGGTGTGCCCTACCACGATACGTTTGACCTGCAAAGTTTGCAGTAATTGGTCTAGAAGCAAGTCGCTGATGCCGTTTTCTTCTCGAAAATAACCGCGATACCAAAGCGGACCCAATGACCCATATAAAAAATGTAAAATCGGCACTTCACGAAGTTTATCTTTGGCAATACCTAATGATTGACGATATTGTTCGTTAACCTCAGTCACGGACATGCCTAAAGCCATGTAATCAGGATGCAAACCTGCGTGCACAAATAACATATCGTTTACTTGCACCAAAACAGGCTTAGTACGCAGCCATTGCCCTAGCACAGAGCTTTCAGAAAAAAGACCACTATAATCAGTGCCTAGTGCTGCTGCTACTTGTTGATATTTATCATTCACATAACGAAGATCATTATAAAAAACCATGGTTTCATGGTTACCTAACAGTAGGTGTAGTTGTCCGCCTTCTTGCTCGGCTTGTTGCTCTAATTGGTAAAGCCACCACAGAATTTCAGTCACTTGCGCGCCCCTACCCATCACATCACCAATGATAACTAAGTGACCGTCGGCAAAACGCCAGTTCCCCTGTTCATCTACAACCTTATTGGCCTGTAACAACTGTTGCATCAATTCATATTGACCATGAATATCACTTAATACTGCTAAGGAGTTTGCTTGAGATCGAATAGGCATAGCGGCTTGATAGGCAGGTCGGACATGAATTGTGCGCTCGTATGCGCAGTGTGGTAAAATATGTTCTGAAACCTTTTGTTCTTTAATCACGACCTGTTGCCCACATACCCACTTCACAGTAAGTTGCGTGTCTGTTTCATCGAAAAAAGCGTAAGGACCGTCATCCGCTAATACGATATTTTCTGCAAAAAACTTTGACGCTGGCTCTTTGCTACTAGCAAAAAACCAGCTTGAAGCATAATAAAACATGGCTGGAAGTAAAACTAAGATAGCAATTATCCATCGAAGCATTGCGAAATCCTGTGAGTAAAATTGAAAATGCAGATGTTTAAGCTAATGCGAACTAGCACCAACACGAGTGCTAGCAGCATGAATGAATATTAGGTGGGGAACAATCTTCAAAGCGCAGCTTAGCCACTATTCTTAGCCGTTTTTATCTCTATTTTTAATCTATTCGTGTAGGTTTAACTTTGAAGGTTAGCCTGCATCCTCTTTAACAGGCTGCTATTGGCTTGATAGTGAGTTTTATGCTTGTTGTAGCAGGGGTTTCACACTTGGTACGGTAGCAAGTTGATAAAAATTTTGTATTACCTCACTGCGTTGTTGCATTAAAGCGGATTGTTGTAACCGTTCACGTTGTGGCAATACAATTTCAATTTCAGGGGCATTACTACCACTATCCTGAGCACTATCGGGCAGCTCAGAGGATGTGCTTGATGCGGCAGCTTGGCTTGCAGAAGAGTTCTGCTCGAGTCGCTCAGACTGCTCAGCAATTAAGGCGGCTTGAGCTTGCAACAAACGATTTGTGGCTTCGGCAGCAATACTACGGTCAGCTGGAGAGGGTTCTGCAGGTGCCAATGCTGCGGCCTTAACCTGCTGCATTTTTTGAATAGTTGCCTGAGGATCATTGGCGACGGGTGCCAAATCTATCTGCACTTCACCGCCTACCGCATAACGACGGCCATCAGGTCCCTGTTGGTAATCATAACTAGGCGCCCCCGCATAACGACCACCAACAATCGCATGCGCCTGCTCATGAGCACGTACTTCTTGATCGCGGGCTTGTAATTCACGTAACTCTTGCTGTTCCGCTTTTACTTGCTGTTCGGGTTTTTCTTGCTCGGCAGATTGTTGGTCAGCTGAGGATTGACCATCTGAAGAAGCGTCTTCTTCTCGTCCAGTTATCGCTTGCGGTGTTTCTGTCTCTTTACCATTGCTATCATACAAAGCAAGTGTTGAACTTGGGGATGCAGCAGAACGACTACGTTCGTCACTATTGACGCCTCTTTCAGCGGCGCCTTTCTCCATTTCACGCACCGGCTCAACCAACTCGCGACGCAGCATATCCCGCCGCGCTTGCTCTGTCGGCGGGTTGGCCGTATTGAGACTAACGTTTGGATAGTATGAGGTAATTTGCATAATATGCTAACTCATTACTCTCAGACGCGAACGTCGATAATACTACCTAACATCTCATCAGCTGTGCGTAAAGAGCGCACATTTGCTTGAGCTTGTAATTGCTGCTGTTCTAAACGCACCAAAGATTGAGCAACGTCTTGGACTGGCGCTGCAGCCGGTGGAGGCGTGGGGCTGGCTTGGGTCTCAGCTTGCACGGCTAAGTCTTGCTCTTGCTGACGATTAAGTTGTGTTTGTCGGTTTATATTAATCGTTTCTTCGGTGATCCCCGCAGAGGCGCGCTGCAAACCTTGCATACCCGCATTAAACGCAGATTGTATTTGCATAACTTCACTCCTAACAAAACACTGTCGTTCAATTATTAACCAAAAACAGTAAAAAGGAAAGTTATTCTGCTGCTTCTGCCCAATTAGTTAACCACGTTACAAAATCCTGCGGATGTGAAATAAAAGGTGCGTGAGAGGCTTTATCCAATACAGTATATTGAGCCTTTGGCAACATTAACTTTAGCTGCGGGACTATTACCGAAGGTACTAACGCATCAAGCCTGCCAAAGCAACCACTAACAGGTTGCCGCAAGCTAGCTAGCACATCTCGTAAATCTTGTTCTGCCAATAAACGTAAAGCGCCTTGCAAGGCAGCTGATTCTGGTAACGGATACTCAGCGATCGCCTGTCGTAATTGCTGAATATCCGCCCGAGCATGCTCCGCACCCATTGCCTGAATGGCCAGAAATCGCTGAATCGTTTGGGGAATATTGTCGCTTAGCGCAGTGGCAAATTGTTGTAGCACTTTATTGTGCATACCCGGCCAATCTGCCTGTGCCAGAAAACAGGGGGACGCGGCACATAAAGCTAATCGAGCGACCTTATTCGGGAATTGCTTCGCTAACGCAATCGCTAATAAACCGCCCAACGACCAACCGCAAACATAACTATTATCTGGAATGTGTTGCGCCAGCTGCGTCACAACTTGCTCCAGTTGATAAGCTTCGGGATAATCCCGATTGTTGCCAAAGCCTGGAAGATCGGGCGTTAATACAGGATAATTTGCAGGAATGAGAGCTTTAACACCCTGCCAAACACCACTATTTACTCCCCAGCCATGCAAAAGAACCACGACAGGCTGCGCAATTTTAGGATTCTCTGCCATGCTTACTCCAGATGATAAACAAACATTCACATAACAATACTGCAATGAATTTGGTCAACAAAGTACGCCAATTATGGCAATTACTATTACCTTCGCCGTGCCTATGGTGTGCATTACCCGTGGCGCATCACCAGCAACTGCTTTGTGCTGACTGCCAGCAAGCCTTGCCGGCGCTTCCCTATGAAGGCTGCCATTATAACCTGCTTTGGTTGCCCGCTGTCAGCTCAGGCCTAGCCGTGGTGCACTTTGATAATTTGCTAAGTTTGGGGTGGTATCAATTACCCTATCAACATTGGATCAGGCGCTGGAAGTTTCAGGGAGATCCCTTTGCTGCAACCCTATTGCAACAACAATTTCAAATGTTGCTGCTACGTTATGCTGCAGCTGGCCAACCGTTACCAGAAGCTATCGTTTATGTCCCGATGCATGCTCAAAAAGAACATCAACGCGGTTTTAATCAAGCAAGAATTTTGGCTGAGTCTGCCGCGAAGCAATTACAGATCCCATTATTAGACATATTAATACGTAGCAAAGAGACCGCCAGCCAAGTAGGGCTGAATCGACAAGAGCGCCTACGCAATCTCACAGGCGCTTTTCAACTTGTCACTACAACCCCACTCCCTGCTCATCTCGCACTGGTCGATGATGTGGTTACTACAGGCACAACGGCAAACCAACTGGCCATTTTACTGAAACAGCATGGCGTCACTCAACTCAGTTTATGGACTCTAGCGGTAACACCACAAGCTGATCATTCCTCCGCTTGAGTCGATGCACTAAAGCTGTGTCCTAGGTAAATCGCATTTACTAGCAAGCGACTGGATCCCATAAAATAACCACGAAAAACCGGATTATCCGTCATACCAATCACCCTGCCACGTCCTAGATTATGGGCAACTAATACCGCGCCCTGCGCAATTCGTGGCACATACTCTGCCGCGGTATAACCGGCTAAATGCGGTTCAGCGCTATAGCTAGCTACATTCACAAAAGGCGCGCTGCTTGGCTGTAACAACATATTGCTATTCTTAAACACAGGTAAGTACTTTCGGCTAATGCCAAAAGTTAAAGGATGAGTTAAATCAAGTTCGGCGTTAAAAATCGCGCCAGCGATACGCTGTTTACCTGCGAGTGCTTCTTTATCTGCATAAGTTAAGCCGCGCTGTGGGATAAGTTCACGCATCTCAGTACTTGACCAAACGCCAGCTTGTAACAGCTTGGCATCCACTAACCAAGCGGCGCCCCGCTTATGCCCCCAAAGCACGCCTCCCTGCTGCACCCACTGTCGTAGTCGATTGACCTCCGTTTCCTGCCAGCTACGATAATCGCCATCTGGCAGAATGATATGGGTATAACGACTTAAATTAATCCTAGCTAACCGCTCAGGCTCAACCATTGTTGGTGTAATACCGGCTAAGCGCTCTAGGTTATACCACACTTCACCAGCCTCGGTAGAGCTAACACCGGGTCCAGCCACTAACAATACTTGGGGTAAACGAACTGGTGTAAAATTGTTACTTCCTAAATCACTGCCGCGAGAGGTTAAACCTGTTGTTAGCATATAGACCGGTAAATTAAAGCGTTCTTGAATTTTTTGTAAGCGGAAGAACCAATCAGGATGCTGTTGCAAGCCAGCAGGAATCACCATCGCCCCAGCTTTAAAACTACGCTCACCTTGTGGTGTGGACCCAGTGAAACCGCCTAAGGCCGCCCTTACAATCAACCCTTCGGCTAGCATGGCATTTAAGGCAACGGGCGCTAATTGATCTTGCCAATTTAACACGTAAGCATAACCATCGGCCTGCAGGCTCGTTTGCCGCGCTCTAGGTTGCCGCTGCCAGGGTGCATCTGCTACCGCGCGCCCTGGCTCACGATTGACTGAAGTGAATGCAATGTTATACGCATAAGGTAAAGTCCACGCAGATACATCATAAAAGGTGTTATCTTTAAACAATTTATCCTTACTAAAGGCCGCTTTTAACAAGCGATATTGTGCTTGCTGTAAAGGCACATAGTAGCTTTGGCCTGCTCGGAACTGGGTTTGTTCATATTGCCAGTCCTGAGTAAATGGATAGACAGCGATTTGATGTTGTGCCAACAGCTGCAATAATGCTTCAAGACGAGTTCGGTCATGCATCTCGGTTAACACATAACCTTTAACCCGTTCAGCACGCGCCTGCTGCGATGCACTTTGGAAGAATTCTTGTTGGTAATTAAGTAACGCTTGCCGGTTAGCAACACTGCCACGTATGGTCGATAAGGACGCATCAAATTGGTTTTTAATGGTGTCAGCAAAGGTCAAAAGACCATTTATCGACTCCTGTACGTGACCACGACTACTGGCTTGCTCGAACAAAATTCCCACACTCCCAGTTACATCTGGATAGGTAGAACCTTTACCAATATAAAAATCGTCGAAACTCTCTTCGGTATAATACAGTTGGCCACGCTGGTCAAAAGCCTGAGCATGAAAACCGGCCAAGATACGGGTTAACTCAAAATTACGCTCTGGTGTAAGCGGATAATTGCGGCTGGGAATACCTGGCTGAAAAAAATAACTACTGTTGGTACCCATTTCATGAAAGTCACCGACAATATTTGGCTGCCATTTGTGAAACTGTGCAATCCGTGCCTGACTCTCCGGGTGCTGTAATAACAACCAGTCACGATTTAAATCAAACCAATAATGATTAGGGCGACCATTTGGCCAAGGTTCAATATGCTCTCGATGTTGTGGATCCGCTACCGGCTTTTTACCACGATGCATATTGGCCCAAAGCGCAAAACGATCATGGCCATCAGGGTTTAAGCTGGGTTGAATAAAAATAACTGCTTGCTGTAACCATTGTTGGACTTCAGGGTTGTTACTGGCGGCCAGATAGTGCGCCAGTAACACCGCTGCGTTAGCTGCGCTAGGCTCGTTGCCGTGCACGCCGTAGGCTAACCAAATGATCACTGGGCTATTGGCACTGACGGCATTATTACCCTGCGCTTGCGCCACATGCTGCAGACGAATATCTTCTAAACGTGCTAGATTCTCGGGGGAAGAAACCACCAATTGTAATAAAGGTCTCTGTTCATGCGTTGTCCCAATCACCTCAAGTTGTACGCGAGGTGATTGTTCTGCCAGTACCTCAAAATAACGCTGAATCTGATCATGTCGAGCATGCCATTGGCCCACTTGGAACCCAAGAATTTGCTCAGGTGCCGGCACTTCGCTTGCTAGAGTTTCATCAAAATATGCCGCATTAGCCTGCCAGAACCAGCAAAGCATGATTATTAAAGCCAGTTTTTTCATTGTTCTCCCCAAGGGCTTACCCTATTCGTGGCCGCTTAGTTAGCCAGAAAGCAGCACAAAACTCAAGCGGGGCTGGTATCGACGCAACAGTAGGAGTATTATAAGGCATAACCTAGTAATTTAGTCAGGTACTACTATGATCACTATTTCTGAACAGGCACAAACGCATTTTGCTAAGCTGCTAGAAAAACAACCTGCTGGCACCAATATTCGCGTATTCGTTGTCAACCCAGGCACGGCACAAGCGGAGTGTGGCGTATCTTACTGTCCGGCTGATGCCGTAGAAGATACCGATCTACGTTTACATTTTACTGGCTTTGATGCGGTCGTTGATGAAGAAAGTAAACCTTTTTTAGTTGACGCTGAAATCGACTTTGTAACCGATCAGATGGGTTCGCAGCTCACCCTAAAAGCGCCGAATGCCAAGGTGCGCAAGGTGAATGACAATGCACCTTTACTGGAGCGTGTCCAGTATGTGATCGACAGCGAAATCAATCCACAACTGGCTAACCACGGTGGTCGCGTTACCGTGATGGAACTGACCGAGGCCGGCGTTGCAATCCTACAATTTGGTGGTGGCTGTAACGGTTGCTCGCAAGTTGATTTAACCTTAAAAGAAGGCATTGAAAAAGAGCTGCTAAACCGCTTTGTTGGCGAGCTGACCGGTGTAAAAGATATCACCGAGCACCAACGCGGCGAACACTCTTACTACTAAGGCTAACTCCGAAACAACAAACGACGCAGCAATGCTTCTGCTGCAGCTTTTTTTCGCGCGCTATGCTATAAAAGCCCCGTACTTTGTCGTTAAACGGGGCTGTTTATGCGTATAGTTTTTTTACTTTTAATCCTTTTATGGCAGCGACCTGTCACCGCGGCCGTGATGTTAATTTATCACCATGTAGCAGAAGATACTCCTCGGGTCAGCAGTGTTAGTCCATCAGAATTTCGCGAGCATTTAAGTTATCTACGCGATAATAACTTTCAGGTTATCAGCCTAGATGTGCTGATAGATCAGCTTAAAACAGGCAAACCTATAGCCGACAACGCTGTTGTTATTACCTTTGATGATAGCTATGAAAATAATTTCACCACCGCCCATCCTATTTTGCAGGAGTTCGGTTACCCCTATACTATTTTTATCAGCCCCGGTGCTATAGATCAGCGTATTGGGCCAGTTTTAAACTGGGCACAGATCAAACAAATGTCTGATGATGGTGTGCTGGTGGCCAACCATGCGATGTGGCATGAACATATGGCTAGGCCTGAACAAGGCGAAAGCGAAGCGGCTTGGCTAGAGCGGATGCAGCAAAGTATTTTGCAAGCCGAGCAACGCATCAAAGAAGAAACAGGGCAGAATCATAAATGGTTGGCTTATCCGTATGGTGAGTTTAGTGATGCGTTAGAAAATTTAGTCAGTGAGTTAGGCTTTGTCGGGATCGGCCAACAATCTGGTGCCATCGGCCCCTTGACTAAGCTTACTCGTATTCCACGTTATCCGGCAGCCGGGCAATATGCAGATTTAAAAGATCTACGACAGAAGTTCCGTACTCTGGCTTTTCCTATCACGGAGTATTTAGCCGCCAATCAAGTGATTAGTAGCAATCCACCAGTATTACGTTTAGCGTTAAAAGTCGAAGATTTCCGCCCGGAGCAACTGCGCTGTTTTGCAGGCTCAGAAGTGTTAGAACCCGTTTGGTTAAATGCAACCACCTTTGAAGTGACAGCCAGTAAAGCAGTAAACCGCGGGCGCAGCCGTTACAACTGTACTGCACCATCGATTAGTAAGCGTGGTTACTTTTACTGGTATTCACAGCCCTGGCTTAACTGAAACTGCACTACCCAAACTTTCTGCCCTTACCCAACGCAAGTGTAATGGTAAACAGCTATTCCAACATTCTCAGTCTGGTTAAAAAAACATGTGCTACAAGTATTCAAGCGATGCTCGACAACCTAACTAATTATATTTTTAAAGTAGTACTTACTTTAAAAAGCTATATTTAACGCTCAACTTGACGCTGATAAACGTGTAACAATTGTTGAAGGCGTGCTGGAATTGAACCATAAATGTCTTCATTGATATTGTAATCTGCAATATTTTCTGCAATAAAATGTAAGGATGATAGTAACTCATCTATAATAGGTAGAATAGCATCTGGAGCTAAGTTCAGCTTTTCTTGTATAAGCGTGAAATAGCTATCAACAGCGCAATCTGCTTCGTCTACAAAGTAGTTTTTATTAAGAATAAAATCGCGAAGCGAAAAAATATAGTACTGAAAAGCCTTAACTGGCATGAAACGTATTTCATCAGCCCGCTCAATAACATTTATTTTGAGTAATGGTTGCACTTCCAACAGCGATTTACCAAAAAAAGTATTGAACGCATAACGGGAGTCTATATCATCTTCATATCCTTGCCATGCGGAAAGATCAGGTACAATAGTTTCCATAAAACAGCTTCCTATGTATATATTTATCTACATTATAGATCAAGTTAAACATGTTGATAATACAAAATTAGTTATACATGTTTGAAGTATCTAGCTGACCTTTTTATAACTCCTTTTTCTTATAACATTCTCTAAAAGTACATTAGTAGGAAAAAGGAGCAATTTACCTTCTGATACTGCGCTTTAATCACACGACGCCATTTTTACTATCTGACTAATAATATTTTTAGACGGTTTCCTACAAATCGCTCGGTCGTTATCTCGGTCGTTATCTCGGTTGTTATCTCGGTTGTTATCT
>CAZNXI010000072.1:0-13594 GCA_964577005.1 uncultured Rheinheimera sp. | reverse complement strand
AGCACAGAGCTTTGGCGTGGCTTTGAGACCTGACTACACGCAGAGACGCCGTAAATACATCCATGTAGGCTCCTCTTTGGCATCCATGCCAAAGACGCTCTGCTTAGCAGTCAGGTCTCGTCGCTTGATACTTTGGATGTAGCCTTCGCTCCTTTAAAAGCGAGTTAGCACTCATTTATGCAGCGCTCATAAATAGCTATTTATGAGCTCAGCAATAAGCAAACTATACGAGACAAGTAAATGAATCCTGAGCAAATTAACCAGCTAAGCTGGCTTGACACCCAACTGCTACCGGCGATAGTGCAGCATGCCATCTCCGGTAAAGTATTAATGCAAGGTTATATGAACCCAGCAGCACTGCAGCATACGCTAGAAAGCGGCAATGTCACTTTTTTTAGTCGCAGTAAACAACGCTTATGGACTAAAGGTGAAAGCTCTGGCCATACCTTAAAGTTAGTTAGCATTGACAGTGATTGCGATGCCGACAGCTTGCTGGTACTGGCCATGCCGCAAGGCCCAACCTGCCATGTCGGTACCGAAACCTGCTGGCACGATAATAGCGCTAACAGCCCGCAATTGGCGTTTTTGTATGAGCTGGAGCAAGTGATTCAAAGCCGTGAAGGTGCTGATCCTAAAAGCAGCTACACCGCCAGTTTATTTGCCAAAGGCGTAAAACGTATTGCGCAAAAAGTGGGGGAAGAAGGCGTTGAATCAGCACTTGCCGCAATGGCGGGTGATCGAGAAGAACTCGCCAATGAAGCGGCTGATCTGATGTTTCATTTATTGGTGTTATTACGCAGCCAACAACTGGAGCTGAATGATGTGATTAAAGTACTCCAACAACGGCACCAATAATTACTCGATTAGCACAGGGGGGCTGATTAACGCAGCCTCAATGCTGTAGCCAATAAAAAAACCGCCAAAAGGCGGTTTTTTAACAGGTAACAATTAAGACTAGGTTTCGAATTTACTACTAATTTTTTGTAGTGAGCCCGCCAAGCCTTGAAGTTCGGAGGCAATACCGCCCACGTCTTGCTGCACCGCTTTTGAACTACTAAATGATGAAATCATCTTATCCGTATTATGAACAATTTGTTCCGCAACCATCGTCTGCTCTTCTGTTGCCGCCGCAATCTGGGCATTCAGTAAACTGATCTGTTGTACTTCACTACTAATCTGTTCAATGGAGGTACCCGCATCTGCAGCCAACGAAGCTGAATGCGCTGAGTTGTCAACCGCAAGCTGCATAATGCTTACCGCTTTACTAACATTCTGCGTTAACTCGCCGACAACTCTCTGAACTTCCACCACAGACTGAGCCGTTTTAGTAGAAAGATTACGTACTTCATCCGCTACTACCGAAAAACCGCGTCCATGCTCACCGGCACGAGCCGCTTCAATGGCAGCATTAAGTGCTAATAAGTTAGTCTGATCAGCTATCGCATTTATACTGCTAAGAATTTGTGTAACATTTTTAGTTTTTTCAGCAAGTTCAGTAATAACAGACTGCGCTTGAGAAATTTCAGCAGATAATCCCTTAGAAAAACTCACTGCATTACTGGTTTTATCAAAACCTTGTTTAGCTAAATGACTGGCTTTTTCCGCAGACTGAGCAGCATCACTAGCAGACTGGCTAATATCTTTTACCGATAATTGCATTTCTGCCATGCTTTGACTAACCGTCTCAGAATCATGACTTTGTTCGGCGGTCATCTCTTCTAAGTTCTTCATACCCGAAGACAAATAGTTGGCGCTTTTAGTTAACGGATCTATTGCTCTCGCCAGCTCATTAAAAGACCCCTGCAGCATTTGAATGAACGTATTGAATTCGAGGGCAACCTTGCCCAATTCATCATCACTATTTACTGGTAAGCGACTGGCCAGATTACCTTTACCACTGGCTAATTCTGCTAAAGAAGACCCCAAAGTTTTTGCAGAAGCACTAATTTTGTATGCGATTAAATGCCCCAAACCGGCAGTGAGAAATAGTAAGACTCCCCCCAACAACAAGATGACCGTTAAAGCCGTCTCAGAATTGTCTGATACATCCGAAATTGTTCTGGCAAAACGTTCATCAGCTTGTTTTTCAAAATTTTGGAAAGCTGCAGATAAGGCCTCATACAAAGCAGTCTTGTTGGCAACCTGCTGTTGAATAACGTCAAAATCTACATTGCCATCAATAAAACGCTGCGCTATATCAGAAGAAAGTTCTGCGTAACGATTCGTATCAGTCGATAATTGCCGTAAAGTAGCAGACCATTCTGGATTCAAGGTGGTAAGCCTAGCCAAAGTGTCTGCAATCCTTCCCTGATTTTGCTTTGCTGTTGCTAGGATATCGGGATCTGAAAGTGTCACCGCCTGAGTAAAAAACTCGTCAAGAGAAACAAAGCCGGTACGAACTTGTGAAGATAACTTTGCTGTTTCATACATATAATCTTGCATTTTTTCAGTTGCGGCGTTGTTTTTCAGCGTGAAAAATATGCTCACCCCCACCACAGCCGAAAATGCTACAACAGCTAAAGCAATAACTAACCAAATTTTGACAATAATGGACAATCTTTTCATAAGCTACCTCTAGCCCGGCAACCAAGTTGCCGGGTATTGGTTTAGTTAATCGTATGTACTACTTTTACGGCGTCGGTTACTTTTCCGACGCTAACATAGCCAATGGCCTGTGGATTATTTGCCACAAACTCCAACACAGCCTCCTCACTGGACAACTCAGCAGGCGGAGTTCCTTTACCAGTGAACACCAGCTTAGACCAGTGCGCTTTAAGTTGTGCAGAGGTTCTGCCAACGCCTTTTTCATCAAACTGTGCCCTTAGTGGAACTGACTCAGCCAGATTAACGGCATTAAACGCATTGGAACGGCCAGTGTAAATACGCACTATTTCATCCGCATTAACGCTACTGCTATTTGCTGGATTAACAATAACCACAATGTTAGCTAATGCTGAAAATGAGCATAGCATAACGGCACCTAAAATCATGTTCTTTAACATAACGACTCCTTAAAAAACTAAATCTATACCAACAGCGATTAAACCTGAGCGAACTCCACTGGTATTATTGTCCTCAGAAGAGTACTGCACTTTAAAAGCCGCTGAAGGATGGAAATCATAACGAGCGCCGATATTCCAAGTTTTTGCATCTCTTGTCTGAGAGCCAACTAAACCTTGTAATGGTGCAAGTAGTTGAGCAGGAAGTGTGTTCAAGAATGGAGTATAAATTTCATCTCGACTAGTATGATCAGTCACTTCATATAAAATATACGGTGTAATACTATTAAAACGCCGACTAACAGAAATGAAGTAGTCTTGTCTTTCTGCTATGAAGGAATCACTTGCTTCAACCTGAGTAAATTCAGTATTTAGTACCCAAATTCCATTGTCGTAAGTTACACCTAGTCCGGTAAAGGTACCGCTTTCCTCAACAACATCGATACTTTTGACAATTTGGTTAAGGCCTATAGAATTAAAGGCGTTAAACAAGTTGCCTACATTGAAGTTTTCAGCTAGTGGAATATTATTAATATCAACAGAAATTTTCCCAACAAAATAAGCTGCTCGCCCGCTAAAGTTTCCCTTGCTGACTTCCCAACTTAACCCGGCCAAATTATTAATTTCACCTGATACATCTTGACCACTCAAACGTAACATACCGTCGAACCTACCCGCGATCAGCTGTAAAGTAGAATCAAAATCTCCTAATTGGGCTGTCCTATAAAGAGAAATCCCTTCGATGTTGTTGAAGTTTAAACCATAAACGCCTTGAGGTACTCTTAACCAATCATACGCATAGCCGACATCTCTAAAGTCGGAATACTTAAAAAGCGGGGTTCTTAAACGACCTGCATTCAAACGCGTATTTTCTGTAAGTTCATAACTTATAAAGGCCCATTCAAAACCTACATCAAAATCTTTACTACCACGCCCCATAAGTTGCCCTGTTACAGATAACTTGTCACCTAAATCACTTTTAATTTGTAGTGCAAACAGGCTTTCATTTTTAAAATCAAGGTCATCATCGTAACCATAAAGAGGCTTGTCTTTGCTGGTGGCCATACCGCCCTTGATTGATGCAAAACCATTGATCGATACGTCAGCTGAAACCGAACCAGCAGCAAAACAACTTAGCAACGCAAGTACTAACACCTTTTTTTTCATATCTACCTCGTTCTACATAAATCATTATTAATATTTTTAAGACCGCTAGGCCAAATATACGCCAAATCTTGAATAAATCTAAATCATGTTGTCTAAGTTTAGCATAATAAAATTTTTATTCACTCACCTTTAGGACATTTGAGACACATTTTTAATTAGAAAGTACTTAAATTTATATTTAACCTTTTTTGTAACGAAAAATGACTCGCTATTGACATTTAGATCTCATGCCAACGACTATAGACACAGGCAACTCTGCCAAAACAACTACCTCTAAATAAGATAAAGCCAATTATGAAAAAATCTCTTATTATGCTGGCATTTACCAGCACCCTTGCCATTGCCGATGAAGGCATGTGGATGCCCCAACAGCTTCCTGAAATCGCCCAGCAACTAAAAGCCGCTGGACTAGAACTTGACCCCGCTAACCTTACCAAACTTACCGAATTCCCTATGGCAGCAATTGTAAGCTTGGGTGGCTGCTCGGCTTCCTTTGTCTCGCCACAAGGTTTAGTAGCGACCAATCATCACTGTGTTTATAACAGCATAGCTCACAACTCAACGGCAGCTAATGATTTATTAAAAAATGGTTTTTTAGCCTCGAGCTTTGCTGAAGAAGTTCCAGCAGCACCTGGGAGTCGTATTTTTGTGACTAAGGCAGTGGATAATGTCACGGCACAAGTGATTGATGCTAAAACAGCCAAACTGTCGGGCAAAAAACGGGTTGATGCGATTGAAGCGAATCAAAAAGCCATTGTTGCCGCATGTGAGCAAGATATCGGTTATCGCTGTACGGTCGCCGCGTATTACGGCAGTTTAGAGTACTATTTAATTAAACAACTCGAAATTAAAGATGTGCGCTTAGTGCACGCGCCAGCAGAAGGCGTGGGGAAATTTGGTGGCGATACCGATAACTGGATGTGGCCGCGACATACCGGTGATTATAGCTTCTTACGAGCTTATGTTAGCCCTGAAGGTAAATCAGCGGATTACCACGTCGATAATGTTCCTTACACACCAGACTTTCACTTAACGCTGGCAAAAGAAGGCTTAAAAGAAGGAGATTTTGTGATGGCGCTGGGCTATCCAGGCCGCACAAATCGCCATCGCTTACCCTCAGAAGTTGCCCATACTTTTAATTGGAGTTATCCAGAAACGGTAACCTACTTGGCTGAAATTTTAGAGATTATTGGCAGAGAAACAGCGAATGATCGGGATGCTGCACTGAAATATGCCAGCCGTGTCGCAGGGTTAAATAATGTTTTGAAAAATCGTAATGGGATGTTAGAGAGTTACGCTAATAGCGACTTTTTGGCGCGCAAACAAGCCGAACATAAAGCACTTACCGATTGGGTAAACAGTAATCGCGCTAGTAAAAAAGCCTATGCTAAAGATTTAGCTAATATCGAAAAACTGTTACAAGAACAGCAGCAACTTGGTCGTGATAACTACCTACTGGGTAATGCTACGCCGCGTTTGCTTGGCACCGCCAGAACACTTTATCGTTTGGCGCAAGAGCAAACTAAAGTCGATACAGAACGTAAAGCCGGATTTCAGGAACGCGATTTACCGCGCTTTCGTGCTTTTGTTGCTGGGATGGATCGCTCCTTTGACGTGAATGTAGAAAAGGCACTGGATCTGCATAATCTTGCTAAGTATGCCGCCTTACCTAAAAAACAACGAAATGCGACTTTTGATAAAGCCTTGGGGATTAAAGATGGCATGGATAAAGCAGCGCTCAACACGTTAATTGAGAGTTGGTATCAAGCAACGCAATTAACAGACATGGCGCAGCGTACTGCTTTATTAGAAAGTACTCCTGCTCAATTTAAGGCAAGCAATGATCCCTTTATCAAAGCTGCTGTTGACTTATTCGATAGCGATATGAAGCGTGAAGCAGAGCGAGAAGAATTAGCTGGAAAAATTCAGCAAGCTTATGCTAGCTATATGCGTGCCAAGATGGCCTTTATGAAATCGCAAGATAAGGCTGTTTATCCTGATGCCAACAGCACTCTGCGGGTAACTTATGGTAATGTCAAAGGCCGCGCGCATGGCAACGAAGACGGCAATGCTTGGAGCGCTTTTACAACCTTGCGAGGTATCACAGCCAAAGCGACGGGTGAGGGTGAATTTAACGCGCCACAAAACCAACTTGATGCCATCAAGGCTAAAAATTATGGCCCCTACGCAGTGGAGAGTATGAACTCTGTGCCGGTAAATTATTTAGCCACCCTAGATATCACAGGCGGCAACTCTGGTTCGGCTATACTCAATAGCAAAGGTGAGTTTGTTGGCTTAGCCTTTGATGGCACCTTGGATTCCATTATTTCCGATTGGGATTATAACCCTGACAATACCCGATCAATTCAGGTCGATTTACGCTTTATGCTCTGGCAAATGCAAACAGTTGATAAAGCTGATAATTTACTAAAAGAGTTAGGTGTACTCTAAGGTTAATAGCAAGCCTTTAACCTGATTACACTAAGCTTATTTGTAGCCACTTAGCCGATAACACTAAGTGGCTTTTTTCATACTAGTGCTAAAGATTCGCTTATCTAGCCAGCAGCTCTGCCGACAACCGCACAAAGTCAGATGACGTTAAAATACCAATCAATTTGTTCTCTGGCGTAAGTACAGGCAAACAACCATGCCTATTTTTCACAAAAAACGCTGCGACTTCCGCCAGCGATTGCTCAGCCGTTACCGTAGCAAAATCAGTTAACATTAAATCCGCGACCAGCTGTTGCTTTTCTTTCCGCTCTAACGCCGTAGCACCATATTTTGCCAATAACCCTATAACAGCGGCCATCATGACTTTTTGCGTTAGCATACCCACTAACATGCCTTGCTCGTCAATAACCGGTATATGACGGACATTTTTTTCACGCATTAAATCATGCGCATCTTTTAATGTGGCGGCACGGTGCAGCGAGAGTGGATCGGCGGTCATCAAATCTTCAACAGTGTTCATCGTCATATCTTATCCTTAGTCATCGTTTTTTTGATTGTGCACTATTGCCTGAATACAATTTAAGCAGACATGCTATTAAAACTAGTTATAACCAAAAAGCGCAAACATTGCGCGAAGCTGGATCAACTTTTTGAACGCAAATCAAAAATGAACCTTGCTCATTTTTTGAATTGGATTCATAATGCGTTTTTTAAACCATTTGTACCAATCTTATGACAGTCAATGAACGTAAAGAGCGCCAACGTGCATTAAGAGAGCAGCTATTTCTGGATAAAGCTGCCGAATTGATCGCTAAGGAAGGTATTTTACAATTGCAAATGGCACCTTTAGCTAAAGCCTGCGATTACGCAACCGGCACCTTGTACCAACACTTTAGTTCCAAAGAAGACTTATTGGTTGCGCTGGCTGGCCGTAATAGCTGTCATCAGCTACGGTTTTTTCAAGGTATTGTGGCGCTTGAAATTAATAGTAGAGAAAAAATGCTCGCACTGAGCGTTGCCGCAAAAATGAACCAACAACATTACCCCAGTCATGCAAGGTTAGAGCAATATGCCTTTACCGAAGCAGTTTGGCAAAATGCCTCCGCGGCCCGTCGACAAGCCATCTTAGCTAACTGCAAACCACTTGCCGATTTAGTCAGTGGGATTGTGCAGCAAGCCATAAATGATAACGAGTTACCCAAACAAAACTGTGATGCCTTTAGCTTATCTGTTGCGCCTTGGGCATTGTGTATTGGTAGTCAAGCGCTTGAACAAACAGAAGGCTTTTTAGAAGCCTTTGGCGGCAATAAAGACCCATTATTACGTTACCGTCATCTGCATATGTTATTGAATGGTATGCAATGGCAACCGTTGATGGATTTAAATAATGAAGCGTTAATCGCTTCACAGATAAAACAATTAGAGAGTTTACTGGAGCCTTGGTTTCAGCATTGTCATGCAGAATAAGACATCAAATCATTTAGTTATCAATCATATTTTGGGTTAGCCCCTCTCAAGGAGAAATCATGTTTAAGCGTATGCTGATTATGCTTATCGTCGTTGTGTTGTTGTTTGGCGGCATCTTTGGTTACAAAGCCGTTGGCAATTACTTTATGAATCAATTTTTCGATACTATGCCAATGCCCCCTGCCGCCATCACTGCTACACAAGTAAGCCAAGATGATTGGCAACCTTACCTTAATGCGGTAGGCAGTTTTGCGGCGGTCAATAGCACTAACCTTACTACTGAAGCCAGCGGCATCATCAGCAATATCCTATTTGAAAATGGCGCAGCCATTAAAAAAGGACAGTTACTGGTTCAACTGGATGACAGCGTTGATCAAGCAGAGCTGGCCAGATTACAGGCTGCCGAGCGGTTAGCTAAACTAGAACAAAACCGCTTAGAACGTTTATTCCGTGATAAAGGCGTGTCTGAACTAGAATTACGTCGTCGTGAAAGCGAAGCGGCTCAAACCACTGCCGCCGTTGCCTCACAACAAGCCCGTATTGCACAAAAATCTCTGTTTGCCCCCTTTGACGGTATTGCAGGGATTCGCCAAGTCAGTTTAGGGCAGCTACTGACTGGAGGTACGACAGTGGTCAGCTTGCAATCGCTAGACCCGATTTATTTAAATTTTAGCCTACCTGAACAACAACTCACACTGGTCGAACTTGGCAAACCACTTACTATTCAAGTGGATGCCTTTGGCGAACAGCGCTTTTCTGGCGCAATCACAGCGATTGCCCCTGCAATTAGAGAGAGCAGCCGCAGCATTGAGATACAAGCGACTTTTGCCAATCCACAACTGCAATTACGTCCAGGCATGTTTGCCCGGGTACAGCTAAATAGTGGCAATAGCACGCCAGTCACCTTAATTCCGCAAACTGCGGTGCAGTTTAATCCTTATGGTAATTCGGTTTTTGTCATTATCGAACAAGAAGGACAACTCAAAGCCCAACAACGTTTTATTACCACCGGCGAAGCACGTGGTGATCTGATTCAGGTGACTGCAGGTCTCACCGTCGGTGAGCAAGTGGCGACCTCAGGCTTATTAAAATTACGCAATGGCGCTACCGTAAATATCGTTGCAAATGGTACAGCGCAACCCAGTGCCGATTTAAACCCAACGCCAGCTAACCAGTAAGGATCAAGCCATGCGTTTTACAGATATTTTTATTCGCAAGCCGATCCTTGCCAGTGTGGTCAGCTTGCTCATTTTGCTGCTTGGCCTGCGCGCTATCAGCGAAATGAATGTCAGACAGTTTCCAGAAATTAAAAATGCTGTCGTTACCGTCACTACCGTTTATGTTGGTGCGGATGCTGACTTGATCCAGGGGTTTATCACCACGCCTTTAGAACGTGAAATTGCGGCGGCTGAAGGGATAGATTATTTAGTGTCCTCGTCCATGGCGGGGGTCAGTACCATTCAGGCTTACTTACGTCTTGATTATGAGCCGAATGAAGCACTGACGCAAATTGCCGCTCAAGTAAATAAAATTCGCTCTGATTTGCCAGAGAATGCTCGGGACCCGGTTGTCTCATTACGAATGGGCCAAAATGTTGCCGCGATGTATTTGTCCTTTTACTCAGAAATTCTGGGGAATAACCAAATCACCGACTACCTGGTGCGGGTAGTAGAACCGCAGCTGGCTACTATTCCTGGGGTACAACGCGCAGAGATTTTAGGCGCCCGTACTTTTGCGATGCGCATTTGGCTAGATCCCGCCAAAATGGCCGCTTATAACCTGACGGGATCCGATGTCAGCACAGCCCTTCGAGGGAATAACGTCCTCGCGGCGTTAGGCAGTACCAAAGGCCAAATGGTTACGGTAGATTTAAATGCCGCGACCGATCTGAAAAGTGTGGAGGAATTTAAAGCCTTAGTGATCAGTGCCGATGGCCAAAGCTTAGTCCGTTTGGGCGATATTGCCGAGGTTGAGCTGGGCGCTGAAAGCTACGATAACTCAGTGAGTTTTAATGGCTTAGCGGCAACCTTTATGGGCATCGAAATTTCGCCTGATGCCAATGCCTTAGATGTTATTGCTGAAGTCCGTAAGGTCTGGCAGCGCGATATTCTGCCACAACTCCCACAAGGGTTAGACGCCGACATCCCTTATGATTCTACCGAGTATATTGAAAGTGCCATTGACGAAGTGGTGATCTCTATCGTTCTGGCATTAGTGATCGTCGTTTTGGTGATTTATGCCTTTTTAGGCTCGGTTCGCAGTGTCATTATTCCTGCTGTCGCTATCCCAGTCTCGTTAGTCGGCACCTTCTTCCTGATGTGGATTTTGGGATTTTCGATCAATTTACTGACCTTACTGGCGATGGTATTAGCCATCGGTATCGTAGTAGATGATGCCATCATTATGCTGGAGAATGTGCATCGGTTTATTGAAGAAGGCTACTCGCGACTAGACGCAGCTATTTTGGGCGCGCGGCAGTTGGCTTGGCCAATTATCACCATGTCTACCACGCTGGTGGCGGTATTTTTACCTATCGGTTTTGTCGGGGGCTTAACTGGGGTGCTGTTTGTCGAGTTTGCCTTTACCTTGGCGGCCTCCGTTATTCTTTCTGGTATTGTAGCCTTGACCTTATCACCGGTAATGTGTGCTTATATCTTAAAACCACATCAAGCTGATGGTAAGAAAGAAAACTCCTTAGAAGCTTGGCTGGATGCGCGTTTTGAAAGATTGCGTAGCGGCTACCAACGGCAGCTACACAGCACCTTAAATACTATGCCGGTGGTGCTCACTTTCGCGGCGATTATTTTAGTCTCCTGCTATTTCCTGTTTGTCACCAGCCCATCAGAGCTAGAGCCTGCTGAAGATCAAGGTTTTGTGTTCTCGATTTTAGAGGCGGATAGCTTTGCGTCACTGGATTATCTGGAGCGGAATACCGCAGAACTTAACAAACTGCCGGCACAAGCGCCCGAAATCCGTAATGTGTTTATTATTAACGGTATGGGGAGTACCAACTCAGCGATTGCTGGCTTTGTATTAGCACCTTGGGATCAGCGTGAACGCACCACAGCAGAAGTACTAGAGCAAAATATTCAACCGCACCTCTCCGGTATTCCAGGGCTCAATAGCTTTGCGTTAATTCCGCCTTCTTTACCGTCGCCTGGTGATGGTACACCGATCGAATTTATGATTGGTTCGACCCTGCCCTTTACAGCGTTAAACGAAGTGGTACAAGAAGTGCTAGGACGTGCTATGGCTTCGGGTCGCTTTATTTTCGTTGATAGTGATTTGAAAATTAACAAACCACGGCAAACGGTGCAGATTGATCGGGAAAAAGCGGCGTTAATGGGCGTTTCTATGCAGCAAATTGCCGCGGATTTGGGTAGCTTATTATCGGGTGCCGATGCCGGACGTTTTGCCTTAGATAATCGTTCTTACCGCGTGATCCCGCAAGTGGAACGTGCTGAGCGGTTAAATCCAGCGCAACTAAAAGATTACTATACCCGTAATCAACAAGGCGAACTGATCCCGCTTTCTACGCTCGTAACCTTAACCGAGTCAGTACAACCTCAGGCCTTACGCGGTTTCCAGCAGCTCAATGCCGTAAAAATTTCTGGCGTGCCACGTCCGGGTGTACCACTCGGCGAAGCCTTAGCGGTATTAGACCAGATTGCGGCGGAGGTGTTACCTGCGGGCTTTAGCGTCGATTATGCCGGTCAATCACGCCAATATAAACAAGAAGGCCAGCAGTTGGTGGTTACCTTCTTCTTTGCGCTGATCGTGATTTTCCTTGTACTCGCTGCTCAGTTTGAGTCGTATAAAAACGCTATTATCATTATGGTAACGGTACCGATGAGTGTCTGTGGCGCCTTAATTTTTACCAGTTTAGGCGTGACCACCATCAATATTTATACACAAGTAGGTTTATTAACCTTAGTTGGCTTAATTGCGAAACACGGTATTTTAATTGTGGAGTTTGCGAATCAGTTACAACAAGAAGGTAAAACGAAGCGTGATGCGATAGAAGAAGCCACAGCTTTACGCTTAAGACCTATCCTGATGACAACTGCAGCAACCGTATTAGCGGTGATCCCGCTGCTAATTGCCAGTGGCGCCGGTGCCGCCTCGCGCTTTGCCATGGGCGTGGTGATTGCCAGTGGTATGACGATTGGAACCTTCTTTACGCTCTATGTGGTGCCTGCCATGTATTTATTACTGGCTAGGGATTATCAGCAAGATCCTGAAGCGGCAACTGCAGCTTCCAGTATCGACTAAACCGTTCAAGCTCAAAGCAAGGCAGTGCCAGCAAGTTGGCACTGCCTTGTTCTTTTCTACCTTTTTCTTTTCTACCTTTTTCTTTTCTATTAGTCGGCAGCAGCGGGTTTTTTCTGGGTGGATAAGGTGCTGCCAAGCGACGCGGCCATCACCAATAAGATGGCGAGCCACTGAGTAAACGTTAACAGCTCACTTAATAATAAAAACCCCGCTAAGGCAGCGATAGCCGGCTCTAAACTCATTAATACACTAAAACTTTGCGCCGATAAATTTTTTAACGCCACCATCTCTAAGCTGTAGGGTAAAGCACTAGACAACGCCGCTACCGCAATGGCCAATGGAATCACCTCCCAACTGAGCAAGGCACTGCCCGCATTAAAGACACCAATAGGCACTAAAAAGCAGGCGGCGACCGTCATACCTAAGGCAACCGTAATGCCACCCGAAGCCAGATTGCCGGCACGTTGACCGAATAAAATATCCCCCGCCCAACAGGCGCCAGCCGCTAGCGCGAACAGCACACCGATAGGATCGAGCGCATCCACGCTTCGCATATCGGGTAGTAACAATAAAATACCGCCCAGCGCCAAAGCGACCCAGAGTAAATCTAAGCGCCGGCGCGAGGAGAAAAGCGCTACGGCTAGAGGCCCAGTAAACTCCAGCGCAACACCAATTCCCAAAGGAATACGGGCAATAGCGAGATAAAATAACAAATTCATGCCGCCCAAACACAGACCATAGACGATAACGGCTCGCCAGTTACGGCCTTTGGGTAAATGCCGCCAAGGTCGAAAGACTAGCCATAACATCAATGCTGAAAACCCTACGCGCAAGGCAGTCGTCCCCTCAGGCCCAATCACCGGAAATAATTGTTTGGCGATGGAAGCCCCCGATTGAATGGTTACCATCGCTAATAATACGCTGGCAATCGCCAACAAGAGTACTTTGTGTTGTTGCAAGAAACGTCTCCATTGCTAGGCTGCAGCTTCCTCTGCAGCAGCTAACCAATCTTATGCCTATTGTAAGGCAAAGCGCTCTTGCCATGATGTTTTTGTTTAGCCATTTCCCAAAATAGTGCAGCTGAACCCTAAAATCCAACAACACGCACCCTAAGGTAGCAAATCACTACAATATGGACATACATAACTGGAGCATACTACTGCTCTGTGGGCAGCAATCTCATAAAAAATTCATAGCCTTTTTAGCTATTTGTCATAATTTAAACGCATTGTTAATAA
>CAZNXI010000071.1:0-13785 GCA_964577005.1 uncultured Rheinheimera sp. | reverse complement strand
GCCATTTATTTAGAAGCACTAGCGCAGCGCGGCCGTTTTACCTTAGGCACTATGCTTGATGATAGCCCGATAAGTTTACGCAATAATAATGAAGAGTGGCAGCCACAAAATTTTGATAAGCAATTTCATGGGCCTATTTCGCTAATGCGCGCGTTAGCAGACTCGCGTAATTTACCAACAGTGCGCTTAGGCTTGCAGTTAGGCATGCCAAAAGTACAGGAGGCGCTGCGACGTTTAGGGTTAGAGCGGCGTGTGAACTTATATCCTGCTGCTTTACTTGGCGCTGTAGATTTGACTCCCTATGAAGTGACACAACTTTATCAAACGCTGGCAAATAATGGGGTGCATCAGTCGCTCGCTACGGTGCAAGCGGTAACCGATCAACATGGGGCAGTCGTTTATCAGCGTAGTAATATTAAAACGGTGCGTTATCCTGCAGAAGATGTGTATTTATTACATTATGCGATGATTGAATCGACTTTGACGGGCACTGCGCAGTCGTTAGCTCGAACTTGGCCGCAACCCACTTTTGCCGGTAAAACGGGCACTTCCAGTGATTATCGGGATAGTTGGTTTGCCGGATTTGATCAGGAGACATTAGTCACTGTTTGGTTAGGCCGTGATGATAACAAAAGTACCGGTTTAACAGGTGGCACCGGCGCCTTAAGACTATTTGCTGATTACTTTAGGCAAAAAGGTAAAAATAATTTAATTCGCTATATGCCTGAACAAGTGGAATGGCAGCGGTTCTCCACCCGAACAGGGTTGCCTATTCCAGAATATTGTCCTAATGGCTGGTTGTTACCTGCGCATAAAGCCAGTGTGTTACAGCTCGCCGCTTGCGAATAATGATAAAGGATAAACTATGCACTCTAGTCTACTATCTGAGGTATGCCGCTGTAGCTGGGTCGACTTAACTAAGCCAGACTATGTTGCTTATCATGACAAGGAGTGGGGCGTGCCCTTGCTTAATGATAATCAGCTTTTTGAATGTTTAACCTTAGAAGCCGCGCAAGCTGGCTTAAGTTGGTACACTGTGCTGAAAAAGCGCGAAAACTATCGTGCTGCCTTTGCCGATTTTGATCCTGCCAAGGTGGCGCTGTTTGATGACAACCAAGTGGCCGCTTTACTCGTTAATCCGGGGATTATTCGTAACCGCTTAAAAATTGCTGCCACCATCAATAACGCAGCGCGCTTTTTGGAGGTGCAGCAAGAGTTTGGCAGTTTTAGCACTTATCAGTGGCGCTTTGTGAAAGGGGCTGTGCAAGTCAATAGCATAAAGTGCGCAGATGATTATCGGGTAACTAGCCCAGAGTCAGAGGCAATGAGCAAAGATTTAAAGCGCCGAGGTTTTAAGTTTATTGGCTCAACCATTATTTATGCTTACATGCAAGCTTGCGGTATGGTTAATGATCATCATGATAGCTGTTTTCGAAAAAGCGAAGTAGCCAGATCATCATCCTGCTAGTTTGCAGTAAAATTTAAAGTGAGGTTAAAGTTTGAGTTCGCGGCTTAAGGTTGTTAAGTCGCAATAATGAGTTTTCCCTGTTACCTAAGCGTGTTAGATAACAGGGATGGTTAGAGCAGAGGTTGCGGGCGTTATTTTAACGCGGCAAATGCATAATCTGCAGCGGCAATAGTCTCTGCTAAATCTTCATCGCTGTGCGCTAAGGATAAAAAGCCTGCTTCATAAGCTGACGGGGCAAGATAAATACCTTGTTGCAGCATTAAGTGGAAAAAGCGTTTAAAGGCTTCAATATCACAACGAGTTGCTTGTTGAAAATTACTTACCCGGCCCTCGGCAGTGAAAAACATACCAAACATACCACCAACCTGATTAAAGCTAACCGGAATGTCATGCTTAGCAGCAGCTTGCGCTAAACCTTTGATTAATTTGGCTGTCTTGTCGGTAAGCGCCTCATAGACGCCCGGCTTGCTGATCTCTTGCATGGCTGCCAGGCCTGCTGCCATGGCAATAGGGTTACCTGACAGCGTACCCGCTTGATAAACCGGACCAAGCGGCGCTATGTGCTGCATGATGGCTTTTTTGCCACCAAAAGCACCTACCGGCATACCGCCACCGATAATTTTGCCTAAGGTGGTTATATCAGGTGTTACCCCATAGTAGGCCTGTGCACCGCCGAGGGCAACTCGGAACCCAGTCATGACTTCATCGAAAATCAGCACGCTGCCGTAGTCATCACACAGCTGGCGCAAGCCTTCTAAAAAGCCAGGCTCTGGAGGGATGCAGTTCATATTGCCCGCGACAGGCTCCACAATAATACAAGCGATTTGTTCACCTTGTTCGGCAAACAATTGCTGTATTTGTGCCAGATTATTAAATTCGCAAGTTAGTGTGTATTTAGCAAAATCAGCGGGGACACCAGGTGAGTTAGGTACACCTAAGGTCAAGGCGCCAGAACCGGCTTTAACCAATAACGAGTCGGCATGGCCATGGTAACAGCCTTCAAATTTAACGATGGTATCGCGACCGGTATAACCGCGCGCTAAGCGGATAGCGCTCATGGTTGCTTCAGTACCCGAGCTGACCATCCGCAACATTTCCATGCTCGGCACGAGTTCAGAAACTTTCTCCGCCATGGTGACTTCTGCTGGGCAGGGTGCGCCAAAGCTTAAGCCATTGGCTGCCGCGGCGATAACCGCATCACGGATCACCGGGTTGTTATGGCCCAGTAACATTGGCCCCCAAGAACCGATATAGTCAATATAGCGTTTACCATCTACATCGTATAAATAGGCGCCTTCGGCCTTAGCTACAAAAAATGGCTCGCCGCCAACACTTTTAAACGCACGAACCGGCGAGTTTACCCCACCAGGAATAGTGTGCTGGGCGCGGGCGAATAATTCAGAAGAAATGGACATTGTACTTATCCTGTCAGTTATTTATTGGTGTACCAGGGTACGGCGCATTCGTAATCCTGAACCAGATTTTCTACCCCAAGCGTTAATGCAAACAGGGCCATTCTCACTAAAATGCCGTTATCTGCTTGGCGGAAAATGGCTAAATTAGGATTTAAATTAAGATCATTATCCAGCTCGTTGGCTTCTTGCCGCGAGTCGCGAGGTAATGGATGCATAATCACCGTATTGGATTTGCAATGCTGGGTATAAATTTCCTGATTAAGTCGGAATTTGCCCCGATAAAGATTCGCTTCAGCTTTAGAGGGGAAGCGCTCTTCTTGGATGCGCGTTTGATAAACGATATCCGCGTTCAGATTGCCTTCCAGTTTATCCGTAATGTTAAGGCGGTGGCCGGCATTGTCTAATGCGCTTATGATTTCATCAGGCATGGCTAATTCTTGTGGAGAGATCAGGGTGATTTGCAAGTTTTTGTACAAGCTAAGTAATTTAGACAGTGAATGTACGGTACGGCCAAACTTTAGATCACCCACCATAGCGATATGCATGCCATCAATGGTTTGATGAGATGCAGCTAGCTCTTGTTCGATAGTAAAGAGATCCAGCAAGGCTTGAGTGGGATGCTCATTTGCGCCATCACCGCCATTTAATACCGGGACGCGGCTACCTTCTGCAAACTCTGCCACTGAGCCTGCTTGCGGATGGCGCATGGCAATCACATCGCTATAGCTGCTAATGACCCGAGCCGTGTCATACAAGGACTCGCCTTTAGATAAAGCGGAAGACTCCATGCCGGTGGTTTCTCTCACTTCACCGCCCAGCAAGTTAAAAGCACAACCGAAACTGACCCGGGTGCGGGTACTGGGTTCAAAAAACAAATTTCCTAAAATGGCGCCTTCAAGTACCTTAGTGCGCTTTTTACGGCTGGCATAAGGCGCCATCTTGCGGGCGATATCAAAAATGTACTGGATACTGTCGCGATCAAATTGTTTGACCGAGAGGATATGCTGACCTTTAAAGCTCATAGTGCGTGCTCACTTAATCGGATAGCGGGTAGGTTAGCCAAATGGCTTATGGCAATATTATACGCAATTTACAGCGGCTTTAACACGGCCAGTAAGATGATTGCTAGCAAAATGAGTACCGGAACTTCATTGAAAATCCGATAAAAACGTGCGCTATAGCGATTGCGATTATGTTTAAAATCGGCCAATAATTTAAAGCAATAGCCGTGGTAGGCATAAAGTAAAGTCACTAACAGCAGCTTGTAATGCAGCCAGCTACTGACCGTAAACCAGACTTTGCCGTAACTCACAATAAGCAGCACCCCAAACACCAGCGTGAGTATGGCAAAGGGCGTGACAAAATAAAGCAAACGGCGTTCCATGACTTTAAAGGTCGCGTCACAATCGGGGCTAGCCGTTTCTGCATGATAAACAAATAATCGCGGTAAATAAAAAATGCCGGCGAACCAAGCCACCATAAAAAACACATGTAATGCTTTATAAATAAGAATTAAGGTCATATTAAATTATTCTGTTTTATGAGTAAGGCACGCAGTTGATCCCAGCGGATAATGCCAATAGGTAACTGCGGGTTATCCTGATAAATATAAACAACACCTTCGCGCTTATCTTCCAGCTCCGCCAGCACTTCAGCCATAGTACATTGTTGCGATAAGCCTTTTACCGGCAGATATTGTAGGGCGCTGTCTCCAGCTAGCGATAAGCTAACATCATACTGCACAGTATAGAAGGCTAGGCCATCTTGTTCATTGCGTTTGATCAATAACTGCGCGGGTGGTTGTAACAGATCGAGTTGTTGTTTCACCTGCGATTCGGATGGATTATCTAACACTTGATAGTCTTGATTCATCACTGCTAATACCCCGACTTTCTGCAAGATGTCGTCTGCGGGTGAAAGCTTGTATGGCAATTGCATAAAATCGAGCTGCATCAGGAAGATCGATTTATTATTAAAAAATTGCACGGTAGTCACGTAAGCCGTCACGATAACTACCATGGCGGGTAAAATAATATGTTGGTTTGCTGCTAGCTCCATTACGGCTACTAATGCGGCTAAAGGAGCATGTAAGGTGGCCGCCATCATACCGGCCATGCCCAAAACAGCATAAGTGCCTGCGTTGCTACTATCATCAATAATGACCGCGGGTACTATTGCTAATATGGTCCCAAGCACGACGCCAATACCAAAGATCGGACCTATAATGCCTCCTGGCACGCCTAGGCCAATGGCAAACAGGGTTAGCACAAACTTTCCGAGTAAGATCACAAACAGCAGATGAATTTCTGTCGGGCTATTGATGGCAAACTGGATAGCTCCCGTCTCAGCGCCCATGGCCTGAGGAATAAAGTAACCTACCACCGAGGTTACTAAGCCGGCTAAGGCTAAACGTAATAGTAAAGGCCATTTTTTAAAGGTGTTTAACATCAGCATCAGATTGCGGTTAAACAACCACGCCATAGCACCAAAAATAATGCCGCATAGAATGAGATAAGGGAAATGCCAGACACTCAAATTAATAATGTCTAAAGCTGCCAACTCCCGATCATGACCAAATACCAGTTGCGTGGCTAAGGCACCGACCACTGCAGCGAGCATTACTGGGATAAACACATGGATTCGGTATTCTCGCAGCACCACTTCCATTACAAAAATCATCGCGGCCAATGGCGTATTAAAAGACGCGGAAATACCCGCGGCAATACCACAGCCGGCCAAGATGCGGATACTGTTATAAGGTAGTTTCAAATAGCGACCAACGGTGCTGGCACCATAGGCACCAAGATGCACAGAGGGGCCTTCTCGGCCCACAGAGAAACCACTCGCTAGCGCCAAGATCCCACCAAAGAATTGATTCAGCGTATTACGAAATGGCATGATTCCGTAAGCTGTTTTAATGCGGTGGATCACAAATGGAATGCCTAAACGATAATGCCGATATCCGGTTAACAGTGCAATCACGCCAATACAGGCAGCACCTGCTAAAGGCAATAACCATCGGATATCGGCATCGATACTGGTAAAATCATCATTTTTCGTCAGGAATAAATCTTGTATCCCGATAATCGCTAATCGAAACAAAATGATCAGTAAGGCCGCAATAAGCCCACCCAGCATACCTAATAGGCAAAGCTGTAAAGAAGTTTGAGGTAAGGCTAGCCGTTTTTGTAAAGCCGGCAGGTGTTCTCGCCAACGCTGCATAGCAATTTTTGTTGTTTGAAATGAATGCGATAAGTTTATCACATTCCAACACAAAGCGTGCTTTTCTAATGTAACTCGCGTGATTTCCGATTAATGGGAAATACTTGAATAAAATAGTCAAGTATTAGATAATCACCATCGTTATTTTGCTGGTTGGAGTCATCATGTCTGAGTTACAAATTCCTTTAGAGTTCACTGATGCGGCAGCGCGTAAAGTAGCTTCTTTAGTTAGTGAGGAAGAAAATCCGGAGTTAAAACTGCGGGTATACATTACCGGCGGTGGTTGTTCAGGTTTTCAGTATGGCTTTACGTTTGATGAAAAAGTAAACGAAGGTGATTTGCTGATTGAAAAGCAAGGTGTCGCCATGGTAGTTGATCCGATGAGCTTGCAATATTTGATGGGCGGCATTGTTGATTATACTGAAGGTTTGCAAGGTAGTCGTTTTGTTGTGCAAAACCCGAATGCCACTACTACTTGCGGCTGCGGTTCTTCCTTCTCAGTTTAACTCCCTTCTTTGTTTAACATCTTCTGCAGCTCGTTTATATGGCCCTCTATTTTTAGGGCCATATTGATATGGTTTCGGGCCATATTGCTATGGGCGAGTTAATAATACTAACGCCCATAAAACTAATGCTAAAATCAGATTAAAAGCCAATATATAAGTAAAACCGCGCATACCTTGCTTTATCGGTATCTGATTTTGACGTAGGAAAAGATACCAGACCAAGCTCATCAATATGGGTAATAAAAAAAATAGTCTAACCACGCCCAACCTCTCACTGCTTCGTTTATTCAACGGCGACTAAACACAATTGTTAGCATAGCTTAGTATGCTAACGTAATTCTATTTTGTTAACTTAACTAAACTTTTTTTGTTGCGTTCAAAGATCTGACTGACTCATTATTACAGCACAGTCTGCTGTATCTGCAGGGGATAATTTATGCATTCTTTGTTTTTTTAACGCGTCTGGCTGTACGCTCGTCGCAACCTATGATATTAATTAATGACTAAGTACTGAAGCAGCATGCAAAGCTTCAGCATAGTGGTGTGCAGGGAGCCGATTTATCATAATAACTAAAAGCGTCACACGCTCGGAGAACAAAAAATGAAAGGTACAAAAAGCGTCATTTCTGATGAAAATAAACGGTTATGTGTTTGGCTTAAGCGGCAGCGGCAAGACAAAGGACATACTATGCGCAGTTTGTCAGAGTTACTTGGGACGCCACACTCTTTTATTGGCAAAGTTGAGAATCAAGAGCGTCGGCTGGATGTAGTGGAGTTCGTCAGATACTGTCAGGCGCTTGAAATTGATCCTGCAGAAGGGTTAAAACAAGTTACAACCAATTAAATAGTTACAAGCGTCTCGCAATAAGGCCGCTAATCAGCGGCTTTATTGTTTTCTTGCTGCTGAAGCTTTTTTCCTACCCACAACAATAAAATGAGTGCGGGTATAACCATCAACGAGGTGATGACAAAGAACAGTGCCCAGTTACCACCTAACGTATCGACTAGCTCGCCACTAAATGACGCTAAAGTCGTACGGCCAAGATTACCTAACGAAGCCAGTAAAGCATATTGCGTTGCAGTAAAAGCTTTACCTGTCAGCCAAGTCAAAAATGAGACAAAAGCTACCGTTGAAAACGCAGCAGTAAAATTATCTACTAAGATCGCAGCAATAAATAACTCAGGCTTTGGACCTGCCATGGCAATCCAAGCGAACATCATATTACTGGCAGCCATGGCAATACCGCCAATAAAAAGGCCACGAATAATACCAAAGCGAATATTTATGGCACTCCCGGCTAACGTAAAAGCGATAGTAGCAAACCAGCCTACTAGTTTGGAGTATTCAGCAATCTGTTCATTGCTATAGCCAATTTCTTTGTAGAAAGGTACCGACATCCTTCCCAAAAAGGCTTCACCTACTTTAAATAAAAACACAAAACTCAGAATACCTAAAGCAAGTTGCCAACCATTACGCCGGAAAAAGTCTACAAAGGGTTCTACTACCGTAACGGTTAACCAAACCAGATAAGGCTGCGAACCCGCAAGTCCAAGTTGCGTTTTGTATCTGGCTTCGGCTGCCTGTTGCAGCCGGTCTCGGTGGTTAGCGGGTTCTTTAATCAGTAACGTAAAAACCATCAGCACAAGAATAAGAGCCGCCATACCTAGGTAGATCATAGGCCAGCCATAGCTATCGGCATTAGCGAAAGCCAAGTAGCCGGGTAAAGAATAACCAGTCCACCAGCCAATCACGCCCATCGCCGCTGCAGGTGCTACACGAACACTATCTTCACCGATAATTTCAATTCGATAAGCATCTATCGCAACATCCTGCGTGGCAGAGGTTAACGCTATGGTCATGGCCAATAACGAGGTGAATAATAGACTTTGCCCAGGATTGGTAAAGGCAATCGCTATGGTCGCAACGAGCATCAGAGATTGCATCAGCAAAATCCAACTGCGACGTTGGCCCAGTAGCGGATAAAGAATAGGTAGTTTGATGCGGTCGAGTAAAGGCGCCCACAAAAAATTTAAGGCATAAACAATAAAAACAGAGCCAAAATAACCAATGGCGGCCCTTGATAATCCGGCATCGCTTAACCAACCACTCATATTAGAGCTTAACAACACCCAGGGAAATCCAGATGCGCATCCCATAAGAAAGATAAAAAATAAGCGGATGTCTTGATAGCTGGCCAAAGCTTCGCGCCAAGTTTGCGCGGCTCCCTGTTGTTTTCCCAGTGCCATGATACGGATCCCAAAAATACTGCTGTGGCTATAATACTACAGCTTTGACCTTAGCAGACACTTTGGTTTAGAAATAGCGTTTATCAGAGAATTGTATAGCGTTAGCTTAGTTGCTTGGAAAAGCTAAGGCCTTAAACCAACGAAATTGACCGGTCTCAGGCCTTTGCCGACAAGAAAACCCAAACAAAGCTGAAGATTACGTTTTAGTTTTTTATTTTGGCGCAACTGTTGTTCTGGCCAGTACTCAAATTGATGGAGTAAATACCAAAAAACTCTTTCTTGATAGACTGGCGGTGCCAGTGGTTTGTTGCTTAATGATGCCCATTCTTCTAGGGTATCCCAGATAAACAGACGTAATTCATGATGGGGTAGTTGGCCTCGCAAAAAACGCGAGGCGTAAAATACTAATTGTTGCGATTTCTCATCAATAAAATTCGTTGCCATTTGCATACTCCCGGCAATTCCGGTTGCTTCTACCAAAGCACCTAGCTTTTAGTATAGTCAAAGCCAGACTTGTTGCGAATGGAGAACGATTTTAATGACGTTTTTTATTGATTATTCTTGCGGTAGCAGTAGCACCCTGTTCAGAATAATCGGCTTGGTAGGAACATCTGGCCAGCCAAGCTTTTCGGAAACCTCTGTTTCTTCTAGTTGAATTTTTTCAAGAACATCTAGACCAGACACCACTTGCCCAAAAACGGTATAGCCCCATCTGCTGCCCGGGTCAAGGCTGCTATTATCATTTAGATTAAAGTAAAACTGGCTAGTGGCACTGTGCGGATCGCTTAAGCGCGCCATAGCAATACTGCCAATTTGATTCTTTAACCCATTACCTGACTCATTAAATACAGGTTTAAACGTCTCTATTGCTTTGAAATCAGGTGTATAGCCGCCGCCTTGCACCACAAATCCCGGTATCAGTCGGTGAAAGACCGTATTATCATAGGCACTTTTCTTCACGTAACTAAGAAAATTATTAACAGTTAGCGGCGCTCGGCTGCGATCTAACTCTACGACGATTTCTCCTTGTGAAGTTATCAGTAAGACCTTAGGGAACAGGTTATCTGGTTGTAAAAATTGGCCTGCGTGTAGTGATGAACAAAAAAGCAGAACGAAACTGAGTAGTAGCGTTTTCATTGATTCACCCTTAGTTTAAGGCCGCTTTCCAAGCGGGATCTTGCAATAACTGATTTAACACTTGCTCGGTTAAAATACGTAACTCACGCTCTACGGCTGCAATATCCACCTTAAAAGGTGCAGTATAGCTGCTATCACCCGCATAGGATTTACTAAAAGTACCAGTATCACTTTGAATAAAAACGGTCAGCGTTACCTGATTGACCACTTGGTGATCTAAGGGGCGCTGGAGTACAGAAGCTTGTAATTGATTCATTTGGACTTTTAGTTGGATATTATGTTGATTATTAACATTCGCACCTTTGTCTCGCAGGGCATTAGTCAGCGTTTGCTCTAATTGCAAACGAACATCATTAGTGGTGCGATAATGACGTTCATCACTACCTTGCTTTATCGTAAGGCTTTGTGTTCTTGGGCGCATATCAACCACCGCAAAGCTAAACTGAGTACCTTGCAACTCAGCCACTTGTGGCCAAAAAATTTGCGGCACGACCATAAATGACGGAACTTGAGTGGCACAGCCGGTGAGCACGAGTAATAAAACAAGGCTTAGATAGCGCATAATTAACTCCGTTTGATAGATTCTAAAATAACAAATTTTGGATTGGCTGCCAGTTGTTGGCAATGGCCGAAGAGTTTTTCTAACTGTAAACGATAGGGCAGATGCCGGTTTGCGACAATTCGTAAGCGTCCGCCGGTTTTTAGTACCCGTTTGGCATCTTTAAACATTTGTGTCGCGATATGGGTTGTCACTGTAGCTTGCTGATGGAATGGCGGGTTACAAATAACCCAATCAGCAGAGTCACTGCTTTGTTGGGTAAGGCAGTCATCTGCCATAAAATGACATTGGGCGACATGTTGCGGCAGATTTTCTTCAATAGTGGCTTTAGCTGAAGCTACGGCCATATAAGACTCATCCACTAAGATCAATTGGCAAGTAGGTTGTTGCGTTAAAAGTTGTAAGCTTAAGACGCCATTACCACAGCCAAGATCAATCACCGTAGTGCCAGAGGCGACGGTTGGCAGGTTTTGCAGAAAAAACCGCGCACCAATATCCAATTTTTCCCGCGCAAAAACGTTGGCGTGATTTACTAGCGTTCTATTATCGTCATCTAAAGACCAGCGCAGAGGAAAGTTGAGTTCAGGCCTTACTAAAGTTATGTCAAATGTCGAGGTAATATAGCGACATTTTTTAATAGTTAGTGATGCCTCAGTTGGTCCTATAAATTGCTCAAATAAGGCCAAAACGTTGCGATTAATATCTTTTGCTTTAGCGGCAATCACCAGCTTGCTGTTAACGCTAAGTACTTTACTGAGCGCAGCCAGTTGAAAAGCCAAATAGCTATGGTTAGCAGGTAATTTCATTAATACTAGCTGTGGTGCTTCAGGTAACGCATCTAGACTGGTTAATGCTTTAAAATCATGCTCAGATAAATGGTTCTGTGCAAGGTTATGACGACAAGCTAGCTGTGCTAGCACTGAATCCTGCAGCCAATATTGCAACATTGGCCGCTGTGCGCTGGCACTAAGTGTACAGGCTAAAGCACCAAACGCATCGTTTAAAACCAGCACAGTGAGAGGTGTCGCTGGCTCAGTGTGTTGTAAAGATAATAAGGGTAAAGCGTATTCAAGGATCAGTTCGTCGGCTGCATCCCAGGCTTGTAAGCTATGATTGGGTTGGTTCAAAGGCCAGCGATGTAACGTTAGCTGAACAGCACCAAGAGTAAACTGCGTATTCATAAGGTTTTCATTAATGTTTTAAGCTGACTATTCTGACACGAGCCGAGCAGCACGACAACTGTCACCCACAAAGCTAAAAGTACCCGTGCTGTTTGCATGCGCTAAACGACTCAATAAAAATCATGGCTGTCTCTAGTGTAGTTTAACAGGACAACGCCACCGAGCTTCGTTAAAATCATACCAAGTTTATTTTAAGTAATGGGACTACGATGTTAATTCAAACAGAAATTGAGCAAAAATTGCATGCTACTTTGCAGCCGGTATGGTTAGAAGTCCTTAATGAAAGCGCTAACCATAATGTACCGCCGGGTTCCGAGTCACATTTTAAGGTCACTATTGTGACAGAACAGTTTGCTGCGATGCGCTTATTGCAACGACATCGAGCAGTTAATGCTGTGCTTGCGGATGAGTTAGCAAATAAAATCCATGCGTTAGCCTTACATACTTACACGCCATCAGAATGGGTAGCGCTGCGTGGCGAGAAAGCGCCTGATTCCCCTAAATGCCTTGGTGGTAGCAAAATATAAAAATACTATCGCCATGTTTTTTGCTGATCAGACCTGTTTTTTGCGTTAAAGTTTTACACTAGTAGCTTTATATAATGACAACAACAGGACTTCTCATGGTTATTCAACCGAAAATTCGCGGTTTTATTTGTACAAATGCACACCCGGTTGGCTGTGCTGAGCATGTAAATGAACAAATTGCTTATGTTAAAGCGTTAGGCCCGGTCGTAAATGGCCCCAAAAATGTTCTCGTTATTGGCGCCTCAACGGGCTATGGTTTAGCCTCACGCATTACAGCTGCGTTCGGCTCAGGTGCAAATACCTTAGGGCTGTTTTTTGAAAAAGAGCCCACCGAGAGTAAAACCGGTTCTGCTGGTTGGTATAATACTGCCGCCTTCGAAAGTGCAGCTAATGCAGCCGGTCTTTGGAATAAACATCTTAACGGTGATGCCTTTACTGATGAAATGAAGTCACAGGCTATTGATATTATCCGCAGTGAAATGGGCAAAATTGATCTGGTGGTGTACAGCTTGGCTGCGCCACGTCGTAAAGACCCTGTTACTGGTGATGTGTACAGCTCGGTGCTTAAACCTATTGGTCAAGCTTACACTGCCAAAAATCTCAATACTTCAAAACGCGAAATTGAAGAGGTTTCTGTCGAGCCAGCCAATGCAGACGAGATTTTCAATACCGTTAAAGTAATGGGAGGCGAAGACTGGGAGCGTTGGTTAAGTCAGCTCGATGCCGCGGGTGTGTTAGCGGAAGGTTGTCAGACAGTTGCCTACACCTATATTGGCAAGGAATTAACGTGGCCAATTTATGGTAAAGCCACCATTGGTAAAGCAAAAGAAGATTTAGACCGAGCGGCTGCCGCCATTACGCAAAGCTTGGCAGAAAAGAAAGGTAAAGCGTATGTTGCCTCGCTGAAGGCCTTGGTAACTCAAGCTAGCTCTGCTATACCTATAATGCCACTTTATATCTCCTTGTTATATCGTGTGATGAAAGCGGAAGGTACGCATGAAGGCTGCATTGAGCAGATTAATGGCTTGTTCCGTCAGGGGCTTTATGTAACTGAGCCGGTGCTGGATGAAGCAGGGCGGTTGCGGATGGACGGTAAAGAATTAAGTGATCATGTGCAACACAGCGTGAAAAGTTTATGGGAGCAGGTGACGACTGAAACCATTGATAGCCTTACGGATTACGAGGGTTATCATCATGAATTTTTAAGATTGTTTGGCTTTGGTTATCAGCATGTAGATTATAACGCTGATGTCTCACCATTAAGGCCATTACAAAACTTGGTAAATTAGTCGTATTGACAGAGCAAAAACCGCCATTTGGCGGTTTTTATGCACCTGATACCAAGGCTTTATTAACAAGCAAAGTCAGCATAAATTTTGGTATATAGCATGGATACACGCTGCTATTAGTGCTAGAATTCGCGACTTTAATACGTGTATCTGGTTATAATTTGCGCAGTTGCAGGCGGCGTTAAGGTTTAACCAGGTGTGCTGCCGACCAGCAGCTGAAAAACTAGGCCCTGT